>CAJQSF010000015.1 GCA_905612495.1 uncultured Candidatus Pelagibacter sp. | reverse complement strand
TTACCAAAAACTGCTAAAATAGACTTTAGTGGTCTCGCCCAACTAAGATTATAATTTCCCCAGATCATGGATTTCTTCCATTGTAATTTATCAAGGATTAGAGGTGTATATTCTTGTAGTAAATCTATTGTATTAGTTTTATTTGAAGGTTTCTTAAAAAAATAAAATTCTCCTTTTTCTATCTTTTTAATAAAGAGATCTTTTTTATCTATTTGATTTGATCTTAAAAAACCCTCTACAGCTTTATCTGGTGCATTAACATTTGGTCCTTTTATCTCTTCAGCTTTTTGGATTATTTCTTTAGACAGGCCCTCAAATAAAATTATAAGACGATTTGGTGTTGAAAAAGATGAACTTCTTTTAAATAAGATCTTTTTTTCCTGAAATAGTTTTTGAAAGCTTTCCAATAAAGTATTACGTGCATTTTGCTGTAAACCAGCTGGTATCTCTTCACTAAACAACTCTAAAAAAAATTCTGACATTAATCTGTTTGGCTGCTTAACCAACTTTCGGCAACTGCTTTTGTAATGTCTCTAATACGCCCTATATAACCTGCTCTTTGAGCAACACTTATAACTCCTCTTGCATCCAAAATATTAAATACATGGCTTGCTTTTAAACATTGATCATATGCAGGTAGTGAAATTTTTTTTTCTACTAATGCTTTAGCTTCAAGCTCAAACATATCAAACATTTTGAATAGATTATCTGTATTAGCGTGTTCAAAATTATATGCAGAGAACTCTTTTTCTGCTTGAAGAAACACATCCCCATATTTTACACCTTCATCATTCCATAATAGATCATAAACATTTTTCATTTGTTGAGTAAACATACAAATTCTTTCAAGACCATATGTAATTTCAACTGAAACAGGCTTGCATTCAAATCCAGCCATTTGTTGGAAATATGTAAATTGAGTAATTTCCATTCCATCACACCAAACTTCCCATCCTAGTCCTGCAGCACCCAATGTTGGACTTTCCCAATCATCCTCAATAAACCTAATGTCATGTTCTTTGTGATTAATACCGATAACAGCCAAACTATTTAAATAAAGTTTTTTGATATTATCTGGTGATGGCTTTATTAAAACTTGAAATTGATAATAATGCTGCAATCTATTTGGATTCTCTCCATACCTTCCATCAGTAGGTCTTCTTGACGGCTGAACATAGGCTGCCTTCCACGGCTTAGGTCCTAGAGATCTTAAAGTTGTAGCAGGATGAAAGGTTCCAGCCCCTACCTCAATATCATATGGTTGAAGAATAACACAACCATGTTTACCCCAATATTTTTGAAGATTCAAAATAGTATCTTGAAATGATTTAAATTTAGGTTTTATAATTTTTTCTTTAGAAGCCATATCTTTGCCAGATAGATCTTTCCTCTAAAATATTTGCTAGTTGATCCATTTGATTGCTTGATGAGGAAAGTTTTTTGCTTAACCAGCCTTTAGATTTTTCAAATTTTTTAATAACAACATCTTCACCAAATTTTTCTTTTAAGATTTCATTAGCATTGCCTAATCCATCAATCAAACCTAGCTCTTTTGATTTACTACCTGCCCAAAACTCTCCTGAGAATAATTCAATACCATCTTTTTTAAGTTTAGATCCTCTGCTTTCTTCTACAACTTTAATAAAGTCTTTATGTAGATCTAATTGAATATTCTTAAGTCTCTCAATATCCTCTGACTTCTCTTCTTGAAATGGATCTAGTGAACTTTTATTTTTTCCTGCCGTATGAACTCTTCTTTCTACACCAATTTTTTTAATCAATTCTGTAAATCCAAAAGATGAATAAATTACTCCTATAGATCCAATAATTGAGCTTGAATTTGCATATATCTCATCACCTGCACAAGCTATTAGGTATCCACCAGAAGCCGCAACATCTTCTGCAAATACTATTACTTTTATTTTGTTTTTCTTGGCTTGAGCTCGAATAAATTTGTAGATTAAATGTGATTGTACGGGTGATCCACCTGGTGAATTGATTGTAATTGCCACTGCTTTAGCTTTTTTTAGTGAAAAAGCTTTTTCTATAATCTCTTCTTGTCCTGCAAAATCTATGCCCTGTTTAAACTTTCCAGCATTACCAATCACACCATTTAGCTTGATATGAGCTATTATTTTTTTCTTTTTAAAAAAAGAGAACATTGTTAATCCTTATAGAATTTTTGATTTAATATAAAGCCTACTTATAGTTGAAGATTAAGGTGCGTCAATTGATAAGTAATAAATATAACTTAATTATACTAACTTATTTTTTATGGGAACTGTAGTTCAGCTAAGAAAACAAATAAATAATTCATATTATCAACTAAAAGATTCAGTAGATGAAAAACTAGTTTTAGTTGAAGAAAAAATTAAATCAAAACTCCTGAGTGAAGTTGATCTGGTTCAAAAAATGACTGAATATCATATTGACTCCGGTGGAAAAAGATTAAGAGCTTTATTAACTCTTGGTTCTGCTAAGTTGTGTGGCTACACTAAAGGAGGCCGAGACATTAATTTAGCTGCATGTGTAGAGATGATACATGGGGCAACTTTAATGCATGATGATGTCATTGATCTTGGAAATATTAGAAGAGGTAAAAAAACATTAAATTCAATTTGGG
Organism: uncultured Candidatus Pelagibacter sp.; assembly: GCA_905612495.1. Taxonomy (GTDB): domain Bacteria; phylum Pseudomonadota; class Alphaproteobacteria; order Pelagibacterales; family Pelagibacteraceae; genus Pelagibacter. Next base: position 21,942 of record CAJQSF010000015.1, on the reverse strand, counting down.
GGAATCACTCTTCTGTATTAATTGGAGACTATCTTTTAAGTAGATGTTTTGAGATGATGGTTGATGATGGGAATATAGAAGTTTTAAAACTTTTATCCTCAACTTCGTCAAAGATTGCTCAGGGAGAAGTATTACAACTACAACACAAGGGTGAAGTTGATATGTTAGAGGAAACCTATTTTAAGATTATTACAGCAAAGACAGCTGAACTTTTTTCTGCAGCAACTAAAGTTGGTGCAATTCTATCTAACAAAGAAACAAAAGAAAAAGAAGCACTAGAGTTTTATGGAAAAAACTTAGGCTTAACATTTCAAATTGCTGATGACACCCTAGATTACAATTCTGATCTAAAATTTTTTGGCAAAAAAATTGGTAAAGATTTTCTTGAAGGTAAAATTACACTACCTGTGATTTTATTATTTCAAAATGTATCACCAGTAGAAAAAGATAAATTGAAAAATATATTTAAACAAGAAACAAGATCAAATGAAGATTTAAATTTTACTTTAGAGCTTATTAAAAGATACAACATAATCAATGAGTGTCACAAAAAAGCTGAACATTTTATTAATCTTGCATCAAATTCTTTAACTGTATTTAAAGATAGTGATGAAAAAAAGATTTTAGAAAGTCTCACTTCGTTTAGTCTACAAAGAACCTTTTAAGGACTTAATAAAGATTTAACCCAGTTACCCTCATTATCTTTGGTATATTTAAGTCTTTCATGAATTCTGCTATCTCCATCTAACCAAAATTCTATACTTGTAGGTATTAAATTCCAACCCGACCAATGCTCCGGTCTTGGAACATCATCTTTATTACTATATTTTTTTTTATATTCTTCTATTGAGCTTAAAAGCTCGTCTCTATTATTTAATATAGTGCTTTGTTTTGAGGCCCATGCTCCAATTCTGCTCTCATAACCTCTACTGTTATAATATTCATCCGCCACTTCATTAGAAACTTTTTGTACCATTCCATTAATTCTTACTTGTCTTAGAAGGCTTTTCCAATGAAAGCACATTGATGCTTTCGGGTTATTTCTTAATTCATTTCCTTTTTGACTATTTAGATTGGTATAAAAAACAAATCCATCTTTGTTAAAGTCTTTTAATAAGACCATTCTAATTGATGGAGAATTATTTTCATCTGATGTGGCTAAAGCTAGTGCATTTGGATCATTTAATTCTGTTTTTTTTGCCTCATTCATCCAAACTTCAAATAAATCTATTGGATCTATTTTATCTAAAAAGCATTTATTAAGGCCTAATGAGTTTTTTTGATTCATAATTTTAACAAAATAATCTATATACTATAGATAATGTCATTTAATACTTTTGGAAAGCAATTTCGTTTCACAACATGGGGAGAATCTCATGGCCCAGCATTAGGCTGCGTCGTTGATGGTTGCCCACCTAATATAAACTTAAAAGAGCAAGATATTCAAGTTGAGCTAGATAAAAGAAAACCAGGACAATCAAAATTTACAACACAGAGAAAAGAAGATGATAAAGTGCAAATTTTATCAGGTGTATTTGAAGGCAAAACGACTGGGACGCCTATTTCTTTAATTATTTACAATCAAGATATGAGATCAAAAGATTATGGAAATATCAAAGATAAATTTAGACCTGGGCATGCTGATTTTACGTACTTTAAGAAATATGGAATAAGAGATTACCGTGGTGGTGGAAGATCCTCTGCAAGAGAAACGGCTGCAAGAGTTGCTGCAGGTGCAATTGCTAAAAAAGTTTTAGAGAATAAATTAGGTAAAAAATTTAAAGTTGTAGGTGCTGTAACCCAACTGGGAATATTGGGATGTGATACTAGCAAATGGAACGATCTAACAATTAATAAAAATCCCTTTTTTTGTCCTGATAAAAATATGCTAAAAATTTGGGAAAAATATTTGCTAGATATAAGAAAATCTGGATCATCTTGTGGTGCAATTATTGAGGTAAGAGCTAGAGGAATTCCTGTTGGCTTAGGTGCCCCAATTTATTCTAAATTAGATATGGATATTGCTTCTGCAATGATGAGTATTAATGCTGTTAAAGGTGTTAACATTGGTTCGGGAATGAACTCTGCGCAATTAAGTGGAGAACAAAACTCAGATGAAATTTCACAAAAAGGTAAAAAATTAAAATTTGATTCCAATAATGCTGGTGGAATTCTTGGTGGTATTTCAACGGGACAAGAAATTGTTGTTTCATTTGCTGTTAAACCAACTTCATCAATTTTAACAACTAGAAAAACTATAGATAAGTTTGGAAAAAATACTACAATTTCTGTTAAAGGTCGGCATGACCCTTGTGTTGGCATTCGTGCAGTACCAGTGGGAGAGGCAATGATGAATTGCGTTTTATTAGACCATTATCTAATGAACAAAGCTCAGTGTAGCTAATTTCTTTAAATTTAATTTTTAACTACTTTTATCGACTCTTTTGTAAATAAAACATCTAGTATTTTTTTTGATATTTGAGATGCATTAAGACCAGCAACATCATACATTTTTTTTGGACTATCTTGTTCAATAAAAATATCAGGCAGTATCATGGTTCTAAATTTTAAACCTTTATCAAATATACCTTTTTCTGATAATAGATTTTCTACATGAGAGCCAAAACCTCCAATAGACCCCTCTTCTACAGTAATCATTACCTCATGTTCTCTCGCACACTTTAAAATAAGTTCTTGATCTAAAGGTTTAGCAAAACGTGCATCAACTATCGTTGATTCAATTCCTTTATTTTTTAATTCTGCGGCTGCGATTTTGCATTCTTCCAATCTAGTTCCTATACTTAAAATACAAACCTGTTTTCCTTCTTGAATAATCCTTCCTTTTCCTATTTCTATTTTTTCATCTATAGATGGTAATTCCGTTCCAATGCCATTTCCTCTTGGGTATCTAATAGCGCAAGGTTTGTCGTTAATAATCATAGATGTATTTATCATTTTAACTAATTCTGATTCATCGCTTGGTGCCATTACTATAAAATTAGGAAGAGTAGAGAGATAAGTAATATCAAATGAACCAGCGTGAGTTGATCCATCAGCACCTACCAAGCCTGCTCTATCTAATATAAATCTCACAGGTAAACTTTGGATAGCAACATCATGAACTACTTGATCATAAGCTCTTTGTAAAAAAGTCGAATAGATTGCAACATATGGTTTATAACCTTCCGTTGCTAGTCCTGCAGCAAAAGTCACTCCATGCTGTTCAGCAATTCCAACATCAAACATTCTTTTTGGAAAATCTTTAGCAAAAATATCCATACCTGTTCCTCCTGGCATAGCAGCAGTAACTCCTACGACTTTACTGTCTCTTTCTGCATGTTTAACTAAGGTATTTGCAAAAACTTTTGTATAAGCCGGAAGGTTTGTTCCACTTTTCACCTGTTCACCAGTTACAACATTAAATTTTGAAACACCATGATAATGATCGCTAGCTTTTTCAGCATAAGAATAGCCTTTACCTTTTTGAGTTTTTACATGAATCATTATTGGGCCTTGATGTTTTGAGTCTCTTGCATTTTTTAAAATTGGTATAAGTGTAGATAAATCATGTCCATCTATTGGACCAACATAATAAAAACCTAAAGAATTAAAAAGAGTACCACCAGTTACAGCTGATCTTAAAAAATCCTCAGCTTTTCCAGCTTTTGCACTAAATCTTTTGGAAAAAGCAGAAGCTATTAATTTAAAAGTTTCTCTTAAACTAAAATAAATTTTTCCTGTTAAAAGTTTAGCTAAATAGGTTCTCATAGCACCTACTGGTTTTGCAATCGACATATCGTTATCATTTAAGATAACAATCATTTTAGTTTTTGAAGCACCTGCGTTATTCATTGCCTCATATGCCATACCCGCACTAATTGCACCATCTCCTATGACTGCAATTATATTGTTTAATTTATTAGATAATTTGCTTGCTTCTGCCATACCTAGAGCAGATGATATTGATGTTGAGCTATGTGCTGCACCAAATGGATCATACTCACTCTCAGATCTTTTTGTAAAACCAGACAATCCATTACCTTGTCTCAAAGTTTTAATTTTTGACTTTCTTCCAGTCAAAATTTTATGTGGATAAGTTTGATGACCCACATCCCAAATCAGCCTGTCATTTGGAGTGTCAAATACGTAATGCAAAGCAACAGTTAGTTCAACAACCCCAAGACCTGCACCTAAATGTCCTCCCGTTTCAGATACTGCATCAATCATCTCTTTTCTAACCTCATTAGAAACCTCTTGAAGATCACTCTCTGATAATTTTCTTAAATCAGAAGGAAAATTAATATCTTTTAAAAATTTGTAGTCTTGCATCATTTATTTCTTTTTAGAATGTAGTCTAAGGTTTCATTTAAACTATTAGTGTTTGAACTATATTTATTTAAATCTTTAATTATTTTAGACTTAATTTTGTCGGCATATTTAATAGCATTTTGATATCCTAGTAAACTGATTAAAGTAGCTTTACCTTTTTTCTTGTCTTTGCCTGTTATTTTACCAGCAATGGCTGTAGAGCCTTTAAAGTCTATTAAATCGTCAGCAATTTGAAATAAAAGTCCAATATTGGACCCTATATTTTCAAAAAACTTTATTTGTTTATCATTTTTTCTCTTAATAATAATTGGAACAGCACAACAAAAGCTAAAAAGCTTACCAGTTTTTTTTATTTCCATCTCTATAATTTTAATTTTAGAAATTTTTTTTTTTTCAAAACTAAGATCTAAATACTGTCCACCAGCTATTCCCAAATGTCCAGAAGACTCAGATAGTTTTTTTACTAGATCTACTTTTATTTTTTCATTTATCTTTAAGTTTGAACTAACCAAGATTTCAAAAGCCATTGTTAAAAGTGAGTTTCCTGCAAGCACTGCTGTTGATTCTCCAAATTTAATGTGTGTAGAAATTTTTCCTCTTCGTATTTTATCATCATCCATACAAGGTAAATCATCATGTATTAATGAATAAGCGTGAATGCACTCAACTGCAGCACCAATAGAAATTAATGTTTTATAATTAATTTTAAATATAGCTCCTATATCAATTAAAATTTTTGATCTAATTTTTTTTCCACCTGGAAATAAGCCATACTCCATAGCTGCAACTAATTCTGTTCTTTTTTGTCCTTTAATAAATCGCTTTAAAAATAAGTTTGTATCTTTTGCTATTCTAGCAAGTTTATTTTGCATTTTTTTTTGAACTTATATTGTTAATTTTTTTTTTTGTTTCTTCATTGATCATTTTTGAAGTTTTATAGAATTTTTTTTCAATAGTATTATTTAATTTTAATAACTCCTGGTATGAATCAATTGAATTCTGTAAGTCTTTTTCTGACTCTAAAGATTCAATAATATTATTTGCTTCTTTTGTTAGTTCCTCAAGAGACTGTGTGTTATTATCAGGTGGTAAATTTTTATCTTTCATATAATAATAATTATTAATACATGAAATCCAATCAATCAAATATCAAAAAAGCAAAAAAATACCTTAATAAAAATTACTGTATTGGCGTACCTACTGAAACTGTTTATGGTCTAGCAGCTAATGCATACAAGAATTCAGCAGTAAAAAAGATTTTTAATTTAAAAAAAAGACCAAAAAACAACCCTTTAATCGTACATTATCACGATATCGATTCTCTTAAAAAAGATTGCCTAATAAATGATAATTTTACTAAACTTTATAAAAAATTTTCTCCTGGCCCAATAACATACGTATTACAATTAAGGAAAGATTCTAAGATTTCTAAATATGTTACCAATAATAAGAAAAGTTTAGCAGTAAGATTTCCAAAACACACAATATTTAAAAATTTACTAAAACAGTTAGATTATCCATTAGCTGCACCTAGTGCTAATATCACAACAAAAGTAAGTGCTGTTAAAGCAAAAGATGTTAAAGAAGAATTTGGTAATAAAATTAAATATATTTTAGATGGAGGTGCATGCGCTATTGGAATAGAATCTACAATAGTTAACCTTATAGGCAGACCATCTATATTAAGATTGGGTGGTCTAGATATCTTAAAAATTCAAAAAACTTTAGGTTTTAAGATAAGTATATCTATTAATCCTAAAAAAAAAATAGCACCTGGTCAATCTCGCTTGCATTATTCTCCTGGTATACCTTTACGAATGAATGTCACAAAACCAAAAAATGACGAAGCTTTTATAATGATTAAGAGAAAAAAAACTAATTTCAAAAATTATTTTTATTTAACTACTAAAAATAATCTAGATGAAGCAGCAAAGAACCTCTACTCATGTCTAAGAAATATAAAAAATGAAGGCTATAAATCAATTGCTGTGGAAAAAATTCCCAACATAGGTCTTGGTAAAGCTATAAATGATAGATTGCGGAGGGCATCAAAGTATTAGATATCTAGTTTGTTGTGGTGCGCCACATAGGAGTCGAACCTATAACCCCCAGATTCGAAATCTGGTGCTCTATCCAGTTGAGCTAGCAGCGCATATAGTATTAATATTACATTTTATGGAAAAAAACATTAATTTAATAGTTGAAACAGATGAGAATAACCTTCGACTTGATGTATTCGTCAACAAAAGAGAGGAGTTGATTAGCAGAACTAGAATCAAAAATTTAATTCTTAAAGAAAAATTAAAATTAAATAATGTAATTGTTAACAGTCCTTCAAAAAAAATATCTACTGGTGATAAAATTGATCTTCAAATTCCAGAACCAAAAGAAGCATCTTTAAAACCTTATGATTTTAAATTAGAAATTGTTTATGAGGATGATGATTTATTAGTAATTGATAAGCCAGCTGGAATAATTATGCATCCAGGTGCTGGTAATTATGATGAAACAATTGTTAATGCATTAATGCATTACAATAAAGATTCATTATCTACAATTGGAGATGAGCTAAGACCTGGTATTGTACATAGAATAGATAAAGATACATCAGGATTAATTGTTATTGCTAAAAATAATATAACGCATGAAGATTTATCTCATCAATTTAGTGAACATACAATTACAAGAGTTTATCAACTCTTGATCTGGGGCAAGCTCAGACCTTCGACTGGGAAAATTGATACCTTTATAACTAGAAGCTCAAAAAATAGACAAATGATGGAGGTTAGTAGCTCAAAAGGTAAAAGAGCTATAACCAATTATAAAACTATAGAAATTTTTGAAAATGATAAAACACCAACACTAAGTTTTGTCGAGTGTAGATTGGAAACAGGAAGAACGCATCAAATAAGAGTTCACATGACACATATGGGTAACAGTATTATGGGTGATGGTAAGTATAAAAAGAAATATAAAAAACTCAAAAATATCGATACTAATTTAGAAAATTTAATTTATAAGTTGGATAGGCAATTTTTACACGCTCAAACACTAGGTTTTATTCACCCAAAAACTAAAGAAGAAATGACTTTTACCTCAGTTTTGCCACAAGAACTTGAAAATATCTTAGTATTACTTAGAAATACTAGCAAATAAAGTATTGAAATATTAATATAATTAAATAAATAAACACAACTTATGAGTTCTACAATAAATAATAATCTTCCTGCACTTTCAAATGAAGGTGGCCTATCCGCCTATCTTGAACAAATTAAAAAATTTCCTATGTTAGCAGCGGAAGAAGAATATATGCTAGCAAAGAATTGGAAAACAACGGGAAATGTCAAAGCTGCTGAAAAACTTGTAACTAGTCATCTTAGACTTGTTGCTAAAATTGCTATGGGTTATAGGGGGTATGGTCTCCCAGTAAATGAAATGATTTCAGAGGGAAATGTTGGTTTGATGCAAGCAGTTAAAAAATTTGAACCTGAAAAAGGTTTTAGATTAGCAACCTATGCAATGTGGTGGATTAGAGCTTCTATTCAAGAATATATATTAAGATCTTGGAGTTTGGTTAAAATAGGCACAACAACAGCTCAAAAAAAATTATTTTTTAATTTAAAGAAGATTAAAAATCAAATTGCCCCTAGATCTGAAGGAGATTTAAGACCTGAGCATGTAAATGAAATAGCTAATAAATTAGATGTTAGTGAACGTGAGGTTGTTTCTATGAATAGAAGACTTTCTGGTAAAGAGTTTTCTTTAAATGCCCAAGTTGGTGAGGATGGTGATGAGTGGCAAGATTGGTTGGTTGATAAAGAGCTAGATCATGATCTTAAATTTGCACATCAAGAAGAAATGGGACAAAGACATAGTTTATTGAAAGATTCTATAAAAATTCTCAATGAAAGAGAAAGAGAAATTTTATACTCTAGAAGATTAAATGATGAACCTACGACACTCGAGGATTTAAGTAAAAAATATAAAGTTAGTAGAGAAAGAATTAGACAAATAGAAAATAAAGCTTTTGAAAAACTTCAAAAACACATGTTGTTATCTGCTAAATCTAAAAATTTACTTCCCATAAACTAAACTTCAAAAGGATTCTCTAAGAGAATTGTATCTTCACGTTCAGGGCTCGTTGAAATACTCGAAACCTTTGTGCCAATAAAATCTTCTAAAGCATAAATATAGTTTTTTGCATTTTCTGGTAAAGCCTCTATATTTTTGATTCCCTGAGTAGTGCTTTTCCAGCCAGGAAAGGTTTTATAAATTGGTTTTATCTTTAATTGATCTTCGACTGCTGCAGGAAGATAATCCATTTTTTTTCCATCTAATTCATATTCAACGCACATTTTTATTTCATCGAGCTCATCTAGAACATCTAATTTAGTTAATGCAATTCCATCAATTCCTGAAATTTTTATTGTTTGTCTGACGAGAACCCCATCAAACCAACCACATCTTCTTTTTCTACTTGTCACAGTTCCAAATTCTTTTCCTCTAGAACCAAGCAATTCTCCTGTTTCATCAGTTAATTCAGTAGGAAAGGGACCTTCTCCAACTCTAGTTGTGTAAGCTTTTGTTATACCAAGCACATAATGAATGGAGTTTGGTCCACAACCTGTTCCTGTAGCAGCGGCAGATGCAACAGTATTAGATGATGTCACAAAAGGATATGTACCATGATCAACATCTAATAAAATTCCTTGTGCACCCTCAAATAGTATTTTTTTCTTTTTTTTTTTGAATTCATCGATTCTAAGCCACACAGGTTGAGAAAATTTTAATATTTCTGGAGCAATCTTTAATAGGTCCTCTTTTAACTTGTTCTTTTCAAAAATTTTTTTACCCAATCCTTTTCTAATTGCATTGTGGTGAAGAAGTACAGTTTCCAGTCTATGATCAAGATTCGTTTCAGATCTTAAATCCATAACACGGATAGATCGTCTTCCAACTTTATCTTCATAAGCAGGTCCAATTCCACGTCTTGTAGTACCAATCTTTCCTTTTCCGGCTGCGTCTTCTCTTATTTCATCCATCTCTCTATGAAAGGGCAAAATAAGGTTGGCAGATTCAGATATTATAAAATTATTCATATTAACCTCAACGCCTTTAGATCTAATTTCTTCAATTTCCTCTAATAGTGCCCAAGGATCAACTACAACTCCATTACCAATAATCGATATTTTATTTTTTCTAACAATTCCAGAAGGAAGTAATCTCAATTTATAGGTAACACCATCAATAACTAATGTATGCCCAGCATTGTGACCACCTTGAAAACGAATAACCACATCAGCTTGATCTGACAACCAGTCAACTATTTTTCCTTTTCCTTCGTCTCCCCACTGTGATCCAACAACGACTACATTTTTCATTATCTAAATTTTCTATTTACTATTATTGAACTCAAATGATTTATAGGACCATGGCCTTTACCATAGTTAAGGTTAGATCTTATTGAATTATTTACATACATAGTTGCTAGCTCACAAGATTTCTTTAGCGTTTTTCCACACCCAAAGTATGTAGAAATAGCAGATGACAGAGTACATCCAGTTCCATGTGTATTGCTGGTTGTAATTCTTCTATTTTTTATGAGCATAATTTCTTTTTTATTAACAAAAATATCTTGAACCACTTTAGAATCTAAATGACCACCTTTAATAAAAACATTTTTTGCACCTAACTCAATCAAAATACTTGCAGCAAAAATCATGTCTTCTTTATTTTTTATTTTAGTATTAGTTAATATTTCCGCTTCGGGTATATTTGGTGTTATTAAGCTAACTTTTTTTATTAATTCATTTTTTAATAACTCAACTGCTTTTTTATCTATTAGTTTAGCTCCACCTTTAGCAATCATAACAGGGTCTAAAATTATTTTTTTAACTTTAATAAGATCTAATGAACGGATTACAGATTTGATCACCTTAGCAGAATGTAGCATTCCTATTTTTATGGCGTCTGGTTTAATGTCTCTTGAAGTAAATTCTATTTGCTCAGAAATTTTTTTTGGTTCAATAGGTACAATCGATTTTACACCTGTTGTATTTTGAATTGTTACAGCAGTTATTGCCGTCATTGCATATGAGCCAAGGGCAGTAATAGTTTTAATATCCGCTTGAATGCCTGCGCCTCCAGATGAATCTGATCCTGCAATAATTAATATTTTAGACTTTGGTTTCAATTTATTTAATTGTTTTTAATATACTACTTAAACACTTTTGAAGTAGTTTGTTATTTTCACTTTCACCCATTACTCTAATCTTAGATTCTGTTCCTGATGCTCTAACTATTATTCTTCCTTGCCCCTTCATCAATTTTTCAGCATTTTTAATGGAGCTTTTTACATCAGTATTATTAATTATATTTTTATCTTTAACGTTAATATTTTTCAATATTTGTGGAGTTTTTTTGAAAGTGTTAAAAAAATCACTAGCTTTTTTTCCTTTTCTTAAAGAAAATAAAACTTCTAGTGCAACTAACAATCCATCTCCAGTAGTTGCAAATTTACCTAAAATTATATGTCCAGATTGTTCACCACCTAAATTAAAATTATTTTTTTTCATTTGTTCTTTTACATAACGATCACCCACATTTGCTCTTATAAATTTTATTTTTTGTAATTTGAAAAATTTTTCTAATCCATAGTTGGACATCAAAGTTCCAATAACACCCCCTCTTAACATTTTTTTTCTTTTCCATCTGATTACTAATGCTGCAATTATTTGGTCACCGTCAATTATAAGCCCTTTTTCATCACACATAATAATTCTGTCAGCATCCCCATCAAGAGAAATTCCTATATGTGCTTTAAATTTTTTTACTGCAGATTTAATTTTACTTGGGAATGTGGAGCCACAATTTTCATTAATATTTAAACCATTAGGCTTTATTCCAATGGAAATTACTTTTGCACCTAGAGATTTAAGTAATTCTGGTCCTGCTATATACCCAGCGCCATTTGCACAATCAATAACTATTCTTAAACCTCTTAGATTAAAATCTTTAGGAAAATTTTTTTTTAATATCTTTATATAATCTTTATTTGCTGTCTCTAGCCTTTTTACTCGGCCTAACTCTTTCGGACTTTCTAGGTTATTTTCAATTTTTTTATCAATTAAAGTTTCAATTTTTTTTTCTATTTTATCAGACAGTTTTAACCCATCTGGTCCAAATAACTTTAATCCATTATCATAATGCGGATTATGAGATGCTGTAATCATAATGCCCAAGTTTGCCTTCATGGATTTTGTTAGCATCGCTAGACCATTTGTTGGTAAAGGTCCCATTGTATAAACGTGCATTCCGGCTGATGTAAGTCCCGAAACTAAAGCAGGCTCTAGAGTATAACCTGAAAGTCTGGTGTCTTTTGCAATTATTGCAATTTGTTTATTTTTTTTTTGAGTTTTAAAGTATGTCCCAGATGCTAGACCAAATTTAAAAAACATATCCCCATTAATGTGTCTACTATTTACAAGGCCCCTTATTCCATCAGTTCCAAAATATTTTTTTGTCATTAATTTTTTATCAATTGTTTAAATACTTTTATACTTTGTATTAGTTCATTCACGTCATGAATTCTTAAAATTTGAACTCCCTGCATCATTGAATACAAAGAGGAAGCAATTGTTCCACCCACTCTTTCCTTAGTATCATTCTTCCCAGACAATTCTTTAATAAACTTTTTTCTAGAAAGTCCAAGTAGTATAGGAAAACCAAGAGTATGAAAAATAGAAACATCCCTAATTAAATTCATATTATGTTTCAAATTTTTTCCAAAACCAATACCTGGATCAATTATAATATTTCTATGTTTTATGCCCTTAGATCTTAAAAATTTTATCTTCTCTTCAAAAAAATCATATATGTCCAATAATTCATTTTTATATTTTGGATTATTTTGCATATTTTCTGGAGTTCCTAATGAGTGTTGAATTATAAATGGAGATTTATTTTTTTTTAATAGATCTATTGTTTTAGAGTCATAAGTTAATCCTGAAACGTCATTAATTAGCTTAATTCCCATCTTAATTCCTTTATTCATAATACTTGATTTTCTTGTATCAAGTGAGAGTGGAATTTTTTTACCAATTTCTCTAATAATCTTTTCAATTCTATTCCATTCTTTTTTTTCACTTATTGATTTAGATCCTGGTCTTGTAGATTCTCCACCAACATCAACTATATCTGCACCAAATTTTAATAAATCGAATGCATGTTTTAACCCTGTTTTTTTTTTATTAAATTTACCACCATCAGAAAAGCTATCTGGTGTTAAATTTAATACTCCCATTATATTTGGAGTTTTATTAAAATTTAAATTTGAAAAGTTATTATTTTTTTTAGTAATAATCTTAAGATCTTTTTTAATTTTTACTCTTAGTGATTTAGGTAGTTTTTTTATATCTTTGAGATTAATTATTTTTCTTGAATCTCTTGTGATAATTTCTATTTGGCTAAAAGAAAATTTATTATTTCCATTTAAAGGAAGATTTTTTTTTTTATTAACTAGCTCTATTGATAATTTACTGTAAGTAAAATTACACACTCTTGTGTAATACTTTTTCATTTATTTTTTAATGAACTATTTTTGGCTTAAGGCCCATTGAGCTTAAAGCTGAACCTTTGTCTTCATCCTCAACTTTTAAATCTTCTTTGTTACTTGGGTATATATTTTTATTTATTAAATTTTCAATCTCATCACCAGAAAGAGTTTCATAAGTTAAAAGAGCTTTTGCCAACTTATGTAAGTCCTCAATTTTTTCAGTTAAAACTGTTCTTGCTCTTTCGTAACCTTTATCTACAATTTTTCTAATTTCTGAGTCTACTTTTTTTGAAGTTTCTTCAGACATATTTTGGGTTCTGGCAACAGATCTACCTAAAAATACCTCTTCTTCATTCGAGCCATAAGCAACTGGTCCCAACTCTTTACTAAGGCCTGCTTGCATTACCATGGCTCTTGCTCTTTGAGTCGCCTGCTCAATATCACTAGATGCACCAGTTGTAACTTTATCTTCACCGAATATGATCTCTTCTGCTACTCTTCCACCCATAGCTATAGCTAATTGAGCATGAAGCTGTTCTCTTGTTTGAGATATTTGGTCTCTCTCAGGTAGCTGCATAACCATCCCCAGAGCTCTACCTCTTGGAATAATTGTTGCTTTATGAATTGGATGCGCAGCACTCTCATTAATAGTTACTATTGCATGACCTGCCTCATGATAAGCAGTTAAAGTTTTTTCTTCCTCAGTCATAACCATTGATCTTCTCTCTGAACCCATCATTACTTTATCTCTAGCTTCCTCAAATTCATCTAGAGTAACTAATCTTTTATTTTTTCTTGCAGCAAGTAATGCTGCTTCATTAACTATATTTGCTAAATCTGCGCCTGAAAAACCTGGGGTTCCTCTTGCTACAGTTCTTAAATTTACATCAGGTGCCATTTTTATTTTTTTGACATGCACTTTTAATATTTTTTCTCGGCCTATAATATCTGGAAGTCCAACTACTACCTGTCTATCAAATCTACCTGGTCTTAATAAAGCTGGATCTAATACATCAGGTCTGTTTGTAGCTGCAATAATTATTACCCCTTCATTAGTTTCAAAACCATCCATTTCAACTAACAATTGGTTTAAAGTTTGTTCTCTTTCATCATTTCCACCTCCGAGACCAGCTCCTCTGCTTCTTCCAACAGCATCGATCTCATCTATAAATATAATACAAGGTGAGTTTTTTTTACCTTGTTCAAACATATCTCTAACTCTTGAAGCTCCAACACCAACGAACATTTCAACAAAATCTGACCCTGATATAGTAAAGAATGGAACACCCGCTTCTCCAGCTATAGCTCTTGCAAGTAAAGTTTTACCTGTTCCTGGTTGGCCGACTAATAAACATCCTCTAGGTATCTTTCCACCAAGTCTACTAAATTTTTTTGGATCTTTTAGAAATTGAACAACTTCCTCAACTTCTTCTTTTGCTTCCTCTACTCCAGCAACATCATCAAATGTTACTTTTCCTTTTAATTCATTCATCAACTTAGCTTTAGATTTACCAAAGCCCATTGCTCCACCTTTGCCACCTTGCATTTGTCTCATAAAGAAAATCCAAACAGCAATTAATAGTAACATTGGAAACCATGATAACAACACACCAAATAGAGATGGCATTTTATCATCTAAAGGAGCGGCTGAAATACTTACACCTTTGCTAGATAGTTTTTCAATTAAGTTTGGATAATTTGGTGAGTATGTAGAAAAAGAATTTCCATTAGCAAGAAGTCCTCTTATATTATTTCCTTGTATGTCTACTTTTACAACTCCACCGTTATCAACTTCTGTTAAAAATTCTGAGAATATTATTGAATTACTTTTACCTACATTAGCTTGTGGATTTTTAAACATATTATAAAGACCAATTGTTAAAAAGACAATTACAGCCCACATTGCTAAGTTTTTCATATTCATAACTATAAGATAATAATTATTATTGATTAAACAAGTGTCAAATTGTTACAAAATTTAGACTTTACGCGACCTTTCTTGAGATATTAATATAGTTTCATTAACTCTTTCAATAAAACAACCCCCTAATGTAATTTTAGTAAAATATTTTTTATTAATTCTTTCAATTAATTCATTAATGCTTTTTCCCCTAACTGGATAATATTTTTTTCCAAGCTTTTGAATTAATTTTGTTAACGACCTAAAAATTATTTCATGCGATTGATCAAAAAAACTATAGCTCAAAATATAAGTATTTTTTCTTTTTAAAAAAACTACATTATTTTTTAAATTTTTATCTACATAAAATTTAATTGATTTATCTGAGTCCTTTAAATTATTAATAGTTAATTTTAGTTTTGTTATATCCAAGCCTTCTTTTTCAAGTGTATGCAGTAAATTTCTAATTCTAGTTCTTTTATAATCTTCATTTATGTTTGATGGATCTTTAACAAAAAAATTAAACACCTCATTAGATATATAAAGTAAATCTTTTTTTTCTAAATTTAGTAATGGCCTTATGATATTTAAATCTTGACCTCTGTATTTTGTATTTTTACTAAATGAAATTAATCCATTTAAACCACTGCCTCTAACTATTCTAATTAAGAAATTTTCAAACAAATCATTTAGATGATGTCCTAATAATAAATATTTGATATTATTTTTTTTACACTCATTTGATAATAAGGAATACCTCTTATCTCTAGCTGTAGCTTGAATATTTTTAGAAGGTTTTTTTCCATTCCAATTTAAAATTGTACATTGAATATCAATACTTTTTAAAACTTTTTTTACCGACTCTGCTTCTAGTGAGGATTCTTTTCGAAGCTTATGGTTCACTATATAATATCTAACTTTTATTTTATTTTTTAATGAATAACATTTGGTTAAGTAAGCTAATGCTAGACTATCTGGCCCCCCTGAAACAGCTACCGCTAAATTTTCATTAACTTTTAATGAAGATGAAAATTCATTATAAATTTTAGATATCTTTTTTTGATTTAGTTGGCCAAGAATTTTTTTATGTTTTTTGTTTTGAGCACTCAAATTTTTTAGATTCATACTTTGCTTTTTGGAGCACAGACTGATTAGCTTTAGGATATTGTTTTTCAACTCCCTCAATCATTTTACAACCTTGCTCTTTCTCTCCTATTTGAACCATTGATACACCAAGTTTTAATAAATTTATAGGAGCCTTCTCACCTTTTGGATATTTTTGATATCCCTCAAGATAAGCTGTAGCTGCATCGGTATAGAGCTGTCTAATCCTAAATGTTTCAGCATACCAATACTGGGCATTACCAGCAAGTTTATGCTCTGAATTAGTTATTACAAATTCTCTAAAGGCTCTCTCTGCTGTAGTATAATCACCTACTTTCAAAAAACTAGTTGCGAATTCATATTGTTTTTCTGGGGTAGCATTAGGTAGTATATTTTGTTCTGCTTTAAATGTTTCTGTTACTATTGAAGAGGTGGTTTCTACTGATTGTATTTTTTGAGTAGTTTCATTAGTTTCTGTATCTTTATAAGAAATTGAGCCCAGGTCCTGCGGTAGTGAAGACCCCGGTAATTTTTTTTGCAATTGTTTTTTTGGCTTAGATGTTAATTTTTGACTAACTTCACTTAAAGATAACAAGTTTTCGATATCCTGAAATCTTAATTGATTGTCAGATTGAACTTTGGAAAGTCTATTGGAGAGTTTATCTATTTTAAAATTTATTTCCTCAAATTTATTAGTAAGTTCTTTAAATTGACTCTCTACTTCTGATAATTTTAATAAATGTCTTGTCAAAACATCTTCTGAATTTTCATCAAAACCTTTTTGATTATTTAGATTCTCCGTATTGATTGAACCAGAATAGATTGCTTTTTCTAGTGTTTTTAAATCTTTTTGAATTAGCTCTAAAACTTCATTCAAATTATGATTATCTGCAAACACCACGTTGGATAAAAAAATAAATAAAAATGTAAATTTTAAATTAATTAATCTTTTATAATTAGACATGGTAAGTTTAGTTGTAATTATAATGATGGCAAAAAAAAGACCCTGTATACTATTAAGTAACAGGGCCTTTTATAAATTTATTTAACTAGTTAGCTTTAACTGTAACTGATCTTCTGTTTTTTGACCAAGCTAAAGGGTTAGAGCCTGAATCTACTGGCTTTTCTTTACCGTAGCTTAATACGGAAATTCTGTCTGAGGAAATTCCATAAGTCATCAAATAGTCTTTTGCTGAATTAGCTCTTCTTTCACCTAATGCTAAGTTGTACTCTCTTGTACCTCTTTCATCGGCATGACCTTCTAACACAACATTAATATCTGAATTTTTTCTTAACCATGCAGCTTGTTTTCTTAAAGTTTCTCTTGAAGCAGTTGTAAGAACTGTTTCATTTGTTGCAAAGAAAACTCTATCGGGAACACCTGACGCTAAATATTCAACTGAATCTGATCCAGTATAAACGTCACCTTGCATTTTACCTGTTGTTTTTTTTTGAGTAGCACAAGCAGTTAAAACTAAACATGCTGTTAATATTAGAAATCCATTTTTTAAATTTTTACTTAAGTTCATTTTTGCTCCTTAATCTTATTTGAATTACTTACTTTTTCACAACTAAATAGAAGTTTCAAGGTAAAAAAGCAAGATAAATTGATGCTAATTGCTTAATAATGATGACCACGATGGGTCAGAAGCATCAGTTTCTGTCTCAACCATTTTTTCATTATATCCAGTTAGATCGATAGACCATAATTTAGCTGAAAATCCCTCACCTTTTGCATTAGTTTTGGTTTCTCTATAAAAAATTAACACCCTTCCATTTGGAGACCATGAAGGTGCTTCTTGATAAAAATTTTCAGTTAATAATCTTTCTCCTGTTCCGTCAGTTCTCATAACTCCAATATAAAATTTTCCTTTGTGAAGTTTTGTAAATGCAATTAAATCACCTCTTGGAGACCATACGGGCGTCCCATATAAGCCATTTCCAAATGAAATTCTTTTAACATTTTTTCCGTTGCTATTCATTATATAAATTTGTTGATAGCCACTTCTGTCAGAATTAAAGGTAATATATTTTCCATCAGGAGAATAAGAGGGAGATGTATCAATTGAAGGATGGTTAGAAATTCTTTCAACAATTCTATTCTCAAGATCCATTGTGTATATGTCTGAGTTTCCATCTTTAGCAAAACTCATTATAATTTTTTTTCCGTCAGGAGAAAATCTTGGAGCAAACGTCATACCTGGAAAGTCTCCAACTACTTCCTGCATTCCTGTTTCAATATCAAGCAAATAAACCCTGGGTAAATTTTTAAAATATGAAAGGTATGTAACCATTTGATTGGTTGGACTAAACCTTGGTGTTAAAACTAGTTCATTACCAAGAGTTAAAAATTTATTATTAAATCCATCTTGATCCATAATTGCTAATTTTTTTATTCTATTAGTTTTTGGACCTTCTTCAGAAATATAAATTATTCTAGTATCAAAATAACCTTTTTCGCCAGTTAAACGTTCATAAACTTTATCTGTTATTATGTGCCCTACTCTTCTCCAATTACTTGGCACTGTTGTAAAAGCTAATGCCATCATTTCTTTTCCGGCTAAAACATCCCATAATCTGAACTCTACTCTTAATTTTTCATCTACAAAAGTAACCTTGCCTGTTACTAAGGCTTGAGCTTTTATTAAATTCCAATCTTCAAATCTTGGTTTTAAATTTGCAATATCTGGTTCTTGAAGAAATGCATCTTTATTAAGCGGGTTAAACAAACCAGATTGTTTTAAATTGTTTTCAACAATCGTAGATATTTCTGATCCGAGATTTTCTTTTTTTAGTATTTTTTTGAAATTATCTTTTGAATTTTTATCTATAGCTAAAGGAGAAACTGCAACAGGTAAGGGATTTAAATTTCCCCTAGTAATATCAACTTCAATTAAAGCAAAGACTTTAATAGGTAATATAATTAAAAATATAAATAAGTATCTAATTAACATTTTATCCTTCTAACATTTCTCTTGCATCAAAGTTTAATTGCATATCTTTCCATCTTTCATAACCTGTGGTAGGTACTCTAAGAGGTTGACAAAGTTTTATCGCTCTTAATGCACTTTCTGCTAATACTTTATAAAATGCTTGTCCAGGCTTATTCATTCTAGCGTGGTCAAGAATCTCTGTTCTTATAATAGAACCATCTGGTTTTAATTGTAACTTAATTCTAACTAATAAATTTTCATTATACGGCAACCCTAAGGGAATGCTCCAGCATCCAAAAATTTGTGCTTTTAAGGCGTCTTCTTCACCCAAGGTTAATCCTCCAAAATCCATTTCTTTATCTTGATTTTGAGTTACTTTATCTAGTTTTTTATTAGTTTCAGCGCTCTCAATCTTGGATTTATCAATTAATGCTGCAATATTATTAGTATCAAATAGTTCTTTTTTTTCAAATTCTGAAATTTGTTTAATTTCTGCCTCTACTTTTTCAGGATTTTGTTTTTCATCTTTAATTTTTTTTACTTTTTCTATTTTTTTATCTGGTAATGGGACAGCGTCTGGTTTTTGTTTTTTTATTTTTTTTGGTGGCGCTTGTTCAGAAACTAATTTTTTTTCTTTTTCTTTAACTTTCTCTATTATTTTTTTTGCCTTAGGTGCAAAAGGAATGTTAGTTTTATCTGCTATTTGAATAAGTTCAACCGAAATAATTGGTGGTAGGTCAATTGGTTTTTTAGCAAGAAATGGTAAGCTCATAGCTGTTATTATGACAAGTAAAGTATGGAGTCCAAAAGAAATAATAACATTTCTGTTCACTTTAATTACCTCTCTTTATATGGCTCAGAAATTAATGCTACTTTAGTAAAACCAGAACCAGATAACATTCCCATTATTTCTAAAACTCTACCATAGTTTATTGATTTATCCCCTCGGACATAAATTCTAGTATCTGTCCTATTTTTAGATACAGCTAAAATTTTTGCTATTATTTTATCATACTCAACTTTAGACTCTTGAATAAATATTTCACCTTTTGCGTTAATTGATAAGGTTAATGGCTCTAATTCTTCAGGTAATGAATCTGCTGAACTCTCAGGTAAATCAACTTGAATGCCGACTGTTAATAATGGTGCAGTTACCATAAAAATAATTAGTAATACCAACATCACATCCACAAAAGGTGTAACATTAATTTCGCTCATTGGTTCTTTTGATGAACGGTTGAGTTTAAAAGCCATTTTTATATTATTGATAAAAATCTTTTAGAAAAGTTTTCTAATTTTTGTGAATATTTTTTGGAATCGTTATTATATTTGTTATAAGCAACAACTGCCGGGATTGCAGCCAATAGACCTAGTGCTGTTGCAAATAGAGCTTCTGCTATTCCAGGTGCCACAATGGCCAAGCTTGTATTTCTTGAAATTGCAATTGACTGAAATGAATTCATTATGCCCCAGACTGTTCCAAATAAACCTATAAATGGAGCAGTGGATCCAACAGTTGCTAAAAAAGTAAAATTTTTTTCAAGCGTTACCATTTGCTTTTCAATATTAACTTCAAGCACACTACTCATTCTCTCGTTAAGATTAGATTTATTTTTTGCTTTTAATAAAGTTTGCATCGAATCTTTAAATAATAAAGCCATAGGGTTTTCTAAATTTATTGGCAAATTGTTATAGAAAGTTTCTGCTGATTTAGATTTCCAAAACTTTTCTTCAAATTCTTCAGATTCTAAATTAATTTTTTTAAATAATCTAAATTTTTCAATAATGATTGCCCATGAATAAATAGAGCAGCCAATCAACATAAGTATTACCGATTTTACAATAAAATCTGCTCTTATAAACAAACTCCATAAAGAAAAATCTGTATTAGAGGCAAGTCCTACTGCTTGTGATGTTATATCAGCTTCCATAATTATGATTTCACACTTAAATGTGTCATGAATTTGACCTTATCGAACTTAATTTACTCTTCTAATTTATAGGTTTCATAATAAAAACTGGCAATCAATATTGCGTCAGCTTTATTTGAGTCTTTTTTTCTTAATAATTGTGATGAAAAATAAGGAAATACTTCTATCGCTTTGGTTCTGCTAGCATCTTTTTCAGAATTTATAAGATTAAAATATTTTTTCCATTTTGCGGGTCTCACAAAATACATTGGTAATTGCATCGCAGAACATATACCTTTTAAAATTCCATAAGATTGACCAAAATTAAACATACTAGTCACACCTTGCCCAGGCATCGCAGACACTTGCTCTATTATAACTTTAATTTCTTCTTTTTGTAAATGTTTAATGCGCACAAAAATTTCATGATAAATTTGCGCTCCATTAACCTGCTTTTTATTTTTTTTTCCCTCTGCCATACTTGGCATTTCCACTACATCAATTATTTTTCCATCTTCAAAAAAACAAATAGAACCTGTTATGCCTGGATCAATTCCTATTATAAGCATTAATTATTTCCAAAATTTATATTTGAATAGACATTTTGAACATCATCATCATCTTCAAGAGTTTCTAAAAACTCAATTGCAGTTTCCACTCTATCTTTTGCAACATCAACATTGTTTAAAGGTATCCACTCAATTTCAGTTGAAATAAAATTTGCAATTGTTTTCTCTAAATTTTTTTTTACATTATAAATCTCATTCATAGCACATTGAATCTCATGATATTCATCATGTGAAATACATTCATCAGCTCCCGAATCAATTGCTAATTCAAAAATTTGCTCATCTGATATTTCTTTTTTATCAATTTTAATAATACCTAGTTGATTAAAATTATGTGATGCCGATCCTTGCGTCCCTAAATTTCCACCACTTTTTACAAATATGGTTCTGACATTAGAGGCAGTTCTATTTTTATTATCTGTTAATGCTTCTACAATCACAGCTATCTTGTCTGGACCGAACCCTTCATATCTTAAGTTTTCATAATTAGTTTCAGTATTAACGGATGATTTAGCAATAGCTCTTTCGATATTATCTTTTGGCATGTTAGCTGATTTTGCAGCTTGAATTGCAGATCTTAGCCTTGGATTCATATCAGGATCTTTATCACCTAATTTTGCTGCTACACTAATTTCTTTTGATA
>CAJQSF010000014.1 GCA_905612495.1 uncultured Candidatus Pelagibacter sp. | reverse complement strand
AAATTAAGAAATGATTCAAAAAATATTTGATAAAAAAAAACTAATTGCACTCATTATAAAAGCAGGAAAAATTAATAAAAAAGGTCCTAATTTTATTACACCAAATAATTTTACACAGCAGCTAGGTGTCATAAATTATTCAAAAAACCATTTTATTAAACCGCATACGCATAAAAAATATTTAAGAAAAGTATATCATACCTCAGAAGTATTAATCATACAAAAAGGTATTCTTAGAACTGATTTTTATAATAGCAAAAAAAAATATATTTTTAGTAAAATCCTAAAAAGAGGAGACATCATTTTTTTACATGAGAGTCATCATGGATTTAAGATTATAAAAGATTGCTCTATAATTGAAATTAAACAAGGGCCATATATTAAACTAATTGATAAAGTTCTTTTTGAAAAAGTAGATGAAAAAAAAATCAAAATTAAATAAAAAAATATTCTTACCTGTAAATCGTCCAATAGTAACTGAAGGGGATGCCAAAAAAATTTATAAGGCAGTAAAAAGTGGTTGGATATCTTCTGCTGGACCAGACATAATTTTATTTGAAAAAAACTTATCAAAATTTGTTAACCGTAAGTATGCTTGCGCTGTATCTAGTGGAACAGCTGCTTTGGAAATAGCAGTTAAAAGCCTTGGACTAAAAAAAAATGATGAAATAATAATGCCAACTTTTACAATAATATCTAATGCAATAGCTATTATAAAAAATTTAGCAAAGCCTGTGTTAATTGATTCTGATTTAGATACATGGAATATTGATGTTAAAAAAATAGAAGAAAAAATTACAAAAAAAACCAAGGCTATAATGTTACCTCATATTTATGGCTTCCCATGTGATATGGATAAAATATTAAAAATATGCAAAAAATATAAACTTTATTTAATTGAAGATGCAGCAGAAATGCTCGGGCAAAATTATAAAAAAAATAAGTGTGGTAGTTTTGGAGATATTAGTACTTTTAGTTTTTATGCTAATAAACATATTACTACTGGAGAAGGTGGAATGGTATTAACAAATAATAAAAGCCTTTATGAAAAAATTAAAGATTTAAAAAATCTTAACTTTGGTAAAATCAACAGGTTTAATCATACGGATATAAGCTGGAATTATAGACTGACCAATATGCAAGCAGCACTTGGCGTTAATCAATTAAAAAGAATAAATCAAATAATTAAAAAAAAAAGATTTATCGGCAATTATTATTATAAAAGCTTTATAAATAATAAAAATATTTTAATTCAACCAAAAGAAACTTCCTATGCCAAAAATATTTATTGGATTTATGGAGTAGTTTTGAAGATCAATTCATTAAAATATAAAACCGAAATACAGAAAAAACTTTTTAAAAAAGGCATTGAAACTAGACCTTTTTTTTGGCCAATGCATAAACAAGATATTTTTAAAAAGCTTAATTTATTCAAAAATGAAAAATACCCAAATGCAGAATATCTTTCAAATAATGGTTTTTATATACCCACAGGCATTGATTTAACTAAAAAACAATTGAGCTATATAGCAGACACAGTAAATTTTATTACTAGGTAAACTTGGTGAATATTCTAATTTAAAGAGTAATTTATTTAAATAAACTGGTGCCCCCACCAAGAATCGAACTTGAAATTTATCCTTACCATGGACATGTTATGCCATTTAACTACAGGGGCTATTTTGTTATTTATTGAAGCATTTTCTACTATAAATCACTTTTTCAAAGTATTGCCTTAATTTTTTTCATATAATGATTTATATTTAGCTGAGGAAAATTTTATGGGAATTCATTACGATTATAAATCTACTAAAGGCAACAAGCTCATGGAAAAGCAAGCCAAAAGAGAAAAGAAGCTTGCAGAAAAAAGAGCAAAGCGTGAAGCTAAAGAAGGTCCAAAGGCACAAGAAGAGCCAGAGAAAACTTTAGATGCATCAAAACCTATCACTTTAGATTTTTTAACTAATCCAGATAAATAATGAGGGATAAAGAAAAAAATGAAAGATTAAGTTTAGCACTTAAAAAAAACCTTAAAAAAAGAAAAATTTTTCAAAAAAAAAACAAGAAGAAAAGTAAATAATGTCAGTACTTTCCGATAAATCTATAAGAAAACTTGCACTCGAAGAGGCAATGATTTCTCCTTTTGTAGATAAGCAGGTTAGAGACGGTAAAATTTCTTATGGTCTAAGTTCATTTGGTTATGACGCAAGAGTAGCTGATGAATTTAAAATATTTCATAATGTAAACTCTTCTATTGTTGATCCAAAAAAATTTACTTCAGATAATTTTGTTACAAAGAAAAGTTCTGAATATATTATTATCCCACCAAACTCTTTTGCTCTAGGGACCACAATAGAGGTTTTTAAAATTCCAAGAGACGTCATGTGTATTGTTGTTGGTAAGAGTACCTACGCAAGAACTGGAATTATAGTTAACGTAACACCGATTGAATCAGAATTTTTTGGTACTGTTACGCTTGAATTTTCAAACACCACTCCACTACCAGCAAAAATATATGCAAACGAAGGAGTTGCTCAATTTTTATTTCTAAAAGGAGATCAGGCCCCAGAAACTTCATACGCTGACCGTAAAGGTAAATATATGGGTCAAACAGGAGTAACTTTACCAAAAGTATAATAATGAAAAAATTGGAAGTCTTTGGAGCAACAAAGCCCAAGGGACAAATTAAAATTTCAGGTTCTAAAAATGCATCTCTACCAATTTTAGCTGCTACTTTATTATCAGATAAAAAGATATCTTTAACAAATTTACCCAAGGTAAAAGATATTGAAACAATGATACTATTATTGAAGTCTTTAGGGTCATCTATTGAGGATAACAAAAAAATACTAACTATTAATAACAATAAACAAATCAAAACTTTTGCAGCTTATAGCTTGGTTAAAACTATGAGAGCAGGAATATTAGTTTTAGGACCATTAATAGCAAAATTTGGTAAAGCAAAAGTATCTTTACCAGGTGGCTGTGCGATTGGCACAAGGCCAGTTGATATTCACTTACAAGCGTTATCAAAACTTGGAGTAAAATATAAAATTATTCAAGGATACGTTCACGCAAATGCCCCAAAAGGTTTAGTTGGAGCAAATATTAAATTCCCAAAAATTTCAGTTGGTGCCACTGAAAATTTGATTATTGCATCTTGCTTGGCTAAAGGAAAAACAACATTATCAAATTGTGCAATAGAGCCTGAAATTAAAGATTTAGTTAATTTCTTAATTAAGATGGGTTGTAATATTAAATGGACTTCGAACAGAACCATTAAAATTGAAGGTATAAAAAATCTCAGTGAAATAAAATATAAAGTAATGCCAGATAGAATAGAAGCAGGCACTTACTTAATAGCCGCTGCTTTAACTGAAGGAAATCTAAAGATTGTTGGAATCGATCCAAAGATTATCAATACAGAAATTAATATTATAAAAAAATTAGGTGCAAAAATTATCCAAAAGAAAAATGAAATACTGATTCAAGGAAGTAAAAAGATTAAAAGTATAAATATTAAAACATCCCCTTACCCT
The DNA here is from genome assembly GCA_905612495.1 of uncultured Candidatus Pelagibacter sp. Classification (GTDB taxonomy): domain Bacteria; phylum Pseudomonadota; class Alphaproteobacteria; order Pelagibacterales; family Pelagibacteraceae; genus Pelagibacter. The sequence goes on along the minus strand of CAJQSF010000014.1, from coordinate 45,632 downwards.
GGTTTTCCAACAGATTTGCAAGCACAAATGATGGTCTTGCTATGTAAGGCAAATAAGAAATCTTATATTAGAGAAGAAATATTTGAAAATAGATTTATGCACGTAGCAGAATTAAATAGAATGGGAGCCAAAATTTCTATCAATGGAAATAAAGCTACAATAGAGGGAAATATTAAATTTGAAGCAGCGGAACTAATGGCAACAGATTTAAGAGCGTCTGTCTCTCTAATACTTGCGGCACTCACAGCCAAAGGAAAGTCTGTAATTAATAGAATATATCACCTTGATAGAGGGTATGAGGACATAGAAAAGAAGTTAAAAAAAGTAGGTGCTAAAATTAGAAGAGTTAATTAATGAAAAAAAAATATTTATCAAAAATTATTGCAAATGATAATGAAGGTTTGCAAATGATTTCAGCATGTTGTGCTGGAGCTGAGATCAAAGTTAGCGAAATCAAATATCTTCAAAAAAATAAGGTTTTCTTATTATCTTTAAAGCGAACAAAAATTGAATCAGAAAATGAGGGTAAAAAAGTAAATAGCATCTGTAAATTTGAGTTTGTAGATAGTGTTAAATCTAAAAATATAAAACAAGATGATATTGATCAAAAACTTGAATTGATAACTATGGATTATTTAAAAAATAATGACAATTATGAGATTAATTTAATTTTTACTAATAATGCATATATAACTTTATCGACAGAAATAATTGAAGTAACTCTTGATGATCAAAATAAAATTGATTAATGATTAAAATATTAGACAGTAAAATTAAAAACTTTGATGTAACTTTAGATAAACTGCTATCTAAACGAAAAAATAAAATTCAGCTTAACTCAGTTTCAGTTACTAAAATTATTAAAGATGTTAAAAAAAATGGTGATAAAGCTGTTTTGAAATATGAAAAAAAATTTAATAAAAATAGTATTATTATTCCAAATCCTAAAAAAATAATTAAAGCCATAAAGTCCCTAGACTTAAAAGTTAAAAAAGCAATAGATCTTGCTTATAATAGAATTTATAAATTTCACTCTTTACAAAAATTCAAAGATATTTCTTATACGGATAAACTAAAAAATAAACTTGAATACAAATATATTCCAATTGAATCAGTTGCAATTTATGTGCCAGGTTCAACAGCTTCATACCCATCAAGTGTTTTAATGAATGCAATTCCAGCTCTTGTTGCAGGTGTTAAAAGATTAGTGATGATCAACCCAGGTCAAAAAGGCAAACAAAATCCGGCAGTATTGTATGCTGCAAGAAAATGTAAAATTAAAGAAATTTATTCAATAGGTGGGCCACCAGCGATTGCAGCAGTTGCATATGGTACTAAAAAGATTAAAAAAGTTGATAAAATTGTTGGCCCTGGAAATTCTTATGTGGCAGCAGCTAAAAAAGAAGTCTTTGGTGATGTTGGAATTGAAGGAATGATTGCTGGACCTTCAGAAGTAACAGTTGTATGTGATAAGTTTTCAAATTCAGAATGGATTGCAAGTGACCTAATAGGACAAGCAGAACATGATAATCTTGCTCAATGTATTTTAATTTCAAAAGATAAATTAATTATCAATAAAATTTATGAAGAAATTAATAAACAATTAAAAAGTTTACCAAGATCAACGATCGCAAGAAATAGCTTGAGTAATAATGGTATTTTAATTCATATTACATCCGATCAAAAAATTATTGATACTATAAATAAAATTGCACCAGAACATTTGGAGCTTAATATTAAGAACTATAAAAATATGGTTGGAAAAATTAAAAACTCAGGATCTATTTGTTTAGGTAAGTATGCTGTGATGGCTATGACAGATTATAATGTTGGTTCTAACCACGTACTACCAACCAATTCTTCTGCAAGATATTCAAGTGGCGTTAGTGTAAATGAATTTTATAAAAGAATTTCATATATAAACCTATCAAAAAAAGGGATTGAAACCCTCGGTCCATCAGTTATAACACTTGCAAACTACGAAGGTTTAGCGGGACACGCTAGATCAGTAGAAAAAAGAATTAGGAGAAAATAAATTTGTCAAAACAAGAAATGCTGTCGTTCTCAGGAATTGTTGAGGATCTATTACCGAATGCAATGTTCAGAGTTAAATTAGAAAATGGCCATATTGTTACAGCACATGCTGCAGGCAAATTACGTAAGAACAGAATTAGAGTACTCCAAGGTGATAAGGTTCAGGTAGAAATGACGCCTTACGATTTGACCAAAGGTCGTATCACTTTTAGAGGTTAATACGGGGCCCTGTAGCTCAGTTGGTAGAGCATCGGATTGAAAATCCGTGTGTCACTGGTTCGAGTCCAGTTGGGGCCACCACCATCACCCTAAAATTTTAAATTATTATTGAATATTATTTAGAATTGTCTAAAAGACTACCAATGATTATAAATATTACATACAGAGAGACTTCAAGAAGTACTCACAGAGTTTGTTTGCATAGCCTGTAGGCTATTTATTTATAATATAATTTTAATCCACACAAAAATAATATAAAAACAAGGAATGCCTGCGTAGTATAACGGTTAGTACGATAGTTTGTGGAACTATAGGATTTGGTTCGATTCCAAGCGCGGGTACCAAAAAAAATGAATAAAGAAAATAAATTAATTCCTGGGTTACCCTCAGGATTTGAAGATAGATGGAATAAGAAATTAATTCTTAAGAAAAAGTTAATTAATATTATTGAGAATAATTTTGTAAAGTTTGGTTTTGAACCACTTGAAACTCCATCATTTGAAATTAGTGAAAATATAGGATCATTTCTGGCAGATGATGATAGTAATCCTATGTCAGATGTATTCTCATTTAAGGACGGTGAAAAAAGTATTACTCTTCGATATGATTTATCAAGTCCATTAGCTAGATTTGTTGCACAAAATAATCAAGAATTACCCTTACCTTATAAAAGATATGCAATCCAAAATGTATTTAGAAATGAAAAAGGAGGCAATGCGAGGTATCGTGAGTTCACTCAAGCAGATTGTGATATTATTGGTAACGTTAACCCAGCACAGGCAAATGCAGAACTATGCAATTTAATTGCAAGTACACTCCTTTCTTGTGGATTAAATAAAGACCAGTTTGTAATTAACATTAGTAATAGAAAAATTGTTCAAGGGTTAATTGAAGATCTTAAAATATCTGAAGACAAAGAAATAAAAGTTATGAGAGCTATTGATAAGCTAGATAAACCTGGTTTTGGATTAAGAGGAGTTGAAGATTTATTAAAAAAAGAAAGAGTAGACGTTAGTGGGGCGGTTACTAAAGGTGCTGACTTAACTGATGATGAAGCTTCACAAATTATTAATTTTTTAAAAGTAAAAGATTTAAAGGAATTAAAAGAAAATTTAAAAAATCCACTATCTCAAGAAGGAATTAAAGAGTTAGAGAATTTATTAGAAGTTGTAAGTTATGGTGATTATCTAGATCAGATAAAGACTAATTTTACTATTGTTAGAGGCCTTGCTTATTATGATGGGTTTTGTGTTGAAACAAACTTGAACTTCAAAGCAACAAACAACAAAGGTAAAGAGGTTGATATTGGAAGTATCTGTTCAGGTGGACAATATAACAAATTAATCTCAAGATTTAAGGGAGTTGATATACCAGGAACTGGAATGAGCATTGGAGTTGATCGATTATTATTTGCAATGTTACAATTAGATCAAATAAAAATAGACGAGAAAAAACCAGTAATTGTCTGCGTAATGGATGAAAAATATTTAAAAGATTATTATAAGATTTTAAAACTTTTACGAGATAACAATATTAATTCTGAAATATTTTTAGATAGTAAAAAAAATCTTGGAAAACAATTAACCTATGCTAATAAAAAACAGTGTCCTATTGCAGTGATTTGTGGTGAGAATGAATTTAAAGATAATACGATTACTTTAAAAAATCTTTTAGGGGTTAAGGGTGAAAATAATCAAGTTACATTTCCAAAAGAGAACTTAATTGATGAAATCAAAAAATTTATCTGAAAAAATTCTTAGATCGGTAAAATCTAAAGGGTTTAAGTACATTGATTTACCTTCGGTAATTGAGGCTAATCATATTGTGCAAAGGTCAGGAGAAAGTTTTAGGAAGTATATCTTCTCATTTATTGATCAAAATGGCAGTGAGCTATGTCTTAGACCCGATCTAACTATTGCATCGTGCTTAAGGTACTTAGAGAATAAACTAAAGGGTAAAGAGAAGATATTTTATAGTGGTCAGGCATACAGAAAATCAAATAACAAAAAAGATTCTATTATTAGAAATCAAGTTGGCTTTGAAATAATTGGTTCTAAAGATGAAAAAAATGATGACAAAGAAATTATTAATACTGCTTTAAAATCTTTATCAAATTTAAACTATACAAAGGGAACTTTGAAGATTGGAAATGTTGAGATTTTCAACTTACTGATTTCAAAGCTTGATATCCCAAAACGATGGAAACTTAGACTTTCAAGACATTTTTGGAGAGAAGGTTATTTTAATGATTTATTAAAAAGATTAGAGACTAATTCTGATGTTGATCCAACGATTGTTGAGGTAGATAAAAAAAGATATTTAAAAATGCTAAAAGATAATCAGCAAACAATAGTTGCAGGACGATCTATTGAGGAAATTTTAAAGAGATTTAATAATAAAATTAAAGATCCAAGAAGAGCAAGTAGGGGTAAAAATGTTTCAAAAATTATTAAAGAATTTTTAAAAATTAATTGCCCAATAAATCAAGCAGCTGAGAAATTAAATACCTTTTTTAAAAAAAATAAGATTAACCTAGTCGTGGATCAAAAATATTTTCCAACTTCATTAAATAAAATTCAAAAATTAAATGTAGAGTTTTCAGCTTCTTTTGGACGTCAGCTAGAATATTATACGGGCATGGTGTTTAAAATTGATATCAAGTCTAAATCCAAAAATATTAATATAATTAATGGTGGACGATACGACAAATTAATTTCAGATCTTGGATCAAAAAAACAAGTTCCAGCAGTAGGAGCTGCTTTAAATTTAAATTCATAATGATGAAGAATATAATTAATATTGGAATTCCAAGTAAAGGCAGACTTAGAAAGGACATATTAAAAATCTTCAAAAAGAATAAATTAAATTTAGTATCTGAAAGAGGAGAAAGAGATTTATTAGGATCTGTTAAAAACTTATCTAATGTTAAGACATTATATTTACATGCAAGAGAGATAGTTGAGAGACTTGGGGATGGTTCTTTAGATCTTGGTTTTTCTGGATATGATTTATTAAAAGAAAGTGAAATTAATATTCAAAATAAAATTAATGTTGTTAAGAAGTATGGATTTGGCAAGGCAACTTTAGTTGTGGCTATTCCTGATCCTTGGATTGATGTTCAAACAGTTGCAGATTTAGAGGAAATTGCTTTTGAATTTAAAGATAAAAATAAGAAAAGATTAAGAGTTGCAACAAAATATCCAAATTTAACAAGAGAGTTTTTATTTTCTAAAGGTGTTACTCAATTTAAACTTGTTAGTAGCCTTGGTGCAACGGAAGCTTATCCTTTTACTGGTTCCTCTGAGATTGTAACTGATATTACTTCAACTGGGGAAACTTTAAGAGCCAATAATCTTCGAATACTTAAAGATGGTGAAATATTAAAATCTGAAGCTTGTATGATGATTTCTAAATCTGCTTCAAAAAACAGTGCTGTTAAAAAATTAGTTAAATTATTTTCTAAGAATTAAGTCTTTAAAATAAACTAAGATAATCTTAATAATATCTAGATTTCTTAATACAGCATAAAGAGCAACTAAAGCCCCAACTATAAAGAGTATTTTTAGTATTAAGATTAATTCCATAAAGACACTTGTAAATAATTAAATATATTAATCAAATTTTTACTATAAAATAGAAAAATAGAATCATGGATAGTATCTTATTAACTTTATTAGTTTTATTACTTGGCGCAACTTCAGGCATTCTGTATCTAAACTTAAGATCTAAGCCTAAAGATGATAATGAAAATAAAGGAGCTGAGGAAATAGCTAATTTAAAAACAGAAATTACTTCATTAAAAGATACCTTAAATACTACGATTAATACTTCACTAGGTTCTATGTCGACTTCATTTAATAACCTATCAACTGGGGTGACTAAAGATATGACTGAAGCTTTAACAAAAGTTGATGAAAAAGTAGGAAACTTCAATAGTCAGGTCGAATTATTAAATAAAAGCCAAGAGGGCATAACTAAGATTTTAGCGGGTGTTAAAAAATATGGAACTCTTGCAGAGTTTTCATTAGATGCCCTAATCAAGGACCTATTACCTGCTTCACAATTTCAGACTAACGTTAAGATGAAAGAAGATACGGGTGAAAATGTAGAATTTGCAATCAAACTTCAAGGTGATGTAATGGTACCCGTAGACTCACATTTCCCAGTAGAAAAATTTAAAGCAATTACTGACGGTTATGATGATGATAATAAAAAAGCTGTTGCAGATGCAAGAGCAAAATTAGCTGCTGCATTTAAAGCTAAAGCTAAAAGTGTTAACGAAAAATACATAGTGCCACCAAAAACTACAGATTTTGCAATTGTTTATGCACCAACTGAGAGTTTATATAAAGAATTAACTGAATACCAAGATCCAACTACTAAAGAATTATTAACTCAAGAATTAATGAAAAAATATAAAATTGTAATCTGTGGCCCTAATACTCTTTCAGCTTACTTACAATCTTTGCACATGGGTTTTCAATCTTTAAAAGTTCAAAAGGGTGCTACAGAAATCTATGATCATTTAAAAACAATTAGCTCAAGATTTGGAAAACATTTTGATAATATAATTTCTCTTAGAAAAAAATTAGAAGAAGCAATGACAGTTGTCGATAAATTTGGAACAGATGCAAGATCAATTACTAGAAGCCTGGAAAATATTAAAGATCCCGAGCAAGTTGAAAAGGCTGTTCAAACAGAAAATGTAGAAAAATTTATTGATCACTCAAAACAGGCAAAAAATTAATTTTTTTTCTCTTCAATAATGATTATAAGATAAATATGCAGTGGAATAATAAATTTTCATATCCAAAATCTATGAGATCAATGGTTAGTGGCTCAAGAATGTATGCTGTTAACCAACAAAAACTTCCATCAGTCACATCCATATTACAAGCAACGCAAAGTGAAGAAAAAAAAGCATCCCTTGCAAACTGGAAAGCACGAGTGGGAGCTGCCGAAGCAAATAGAATTAAAAACGATGCCTCAAGCAGAGGAACATCAATGCATGGCTTTCTAGAAAAATATTTATTAGGCCAGTTAAATCTAGAATTATTAGAAATAGAAAATAAATCTAAAAAAATGGCTGATGAAATTATTGAGCAAGGAATTAAAAATAAACTGTCAGAAATTTGGGGAACTGAAGCAACTTTATATTATCCTGGAAAATATGCCGGAACATGCGATGCAGTAGGTGTGTATGAAGGGCAAGAAACTATTATAGATTTTAAACAATCAAACAAACCCAAAAAAGAGGAGTGGATTGAGGATTATTACCTTCAATTAGGGGCATATTCATTAGCTCACAACGTTGTACACAATTCAAAAATAACCCAAGGAATTGTTTTACTTTGTACTGTAGATAATTTATTCCAAGACTTCAGAATTCAAGGCAAAAAATTAGAAGAATATCAAAACAAGTTTTTAGAAAAAGTTGAACAATTTTATCACCAAAGGAATATGAATTAATATGAATTTAGCAATATGGGATATAGAATCTAGCAGTGCAAACACTTCATGGGGGAGTATTATTGAAGTAGGTGGTGTTTTAGTTGATGCAAACTTTAAAGAATTAGACAGATTTAATTTTAGATGCAGGTTACCAGAAGGAGAAGTGCCTCAAGCAATGGCCTTAATAGTGAATAAAACTAGTGTTGATTTATTAACCAAAGGAAATCTAAGTCATTATCAAATGTTATCTCAATTAGAAGCGGTATTTAAAAAGTGGAGCCCAGCAATATTTATGGGTTGGTCAAATATTGGTTTTGATGACGAGATGATAAGAAACGAATTTTTTAGAGGAATTAGATATCCATATATTACAAATGCCACACCAAACAAAAGACATGATGGATTAAACATAGCAAGAGGAGCACATGCTGTTGATGAGAGTGTAGTAAAAACAGAAATAAATGCAAAAGGTAATGCAGTAATGAAACTAGAATCATTAGCTAGAATGAATGGCTTCGAATCTAGTGGGGCTCACTCAGCTTTATTTGACGCAGAGCTAACTGTCAAAGTTTTAGGTTTAATTAAAAAAAATCAACCTCAAACATGGGATACTTTTTTAAGAACAGCAAACAAGAATGACACAGAAACAATATTTAAAACTGAGAAGATATTTACATTAGCTGAATATCATTTTGGAAAAAATTATAGATTTGTAGTTGCTCCACTTCACCCTAAGCATTGTATTCATCCAGTTTATCAATGGGGCCAAGCATTTGATCTTAAAATTGATCCAATTCCATTATTTGATATGTCAATTTCAGAACTTAAAACTGCTATTAAAAAATTAAAGTTTTTAAGAACTATAAGATCAAACAAAGCTCCTATAATTTTAGATGCAAGTTATGGATTACAAACTGAACCATATTGTAATCTTGATATTGATTTAATTAAAAAGCGTGCAAAATTAGTAAACGATAATGAAAGATTCTCTCAAAATGTTTTAACTGCATTAAGAGAAACTGCTGAAGATAAAGCACAATTTGATTCACAGGTTGATCTACTTGCTGAAGAGACAATTTATAAAAAATTTACACCTCAAAAAGATACAGCGTTATTTCCAAAATGGCATGCAGCGTCTTGGAAGGACAAATTAATTTTACTAGATAAATTTGAAGATGAGAGAATGGTAAGTTTTGGGAAAAAGATAATTTATCAAGAATCACCAGAAACATTGCCAACAGACATGTTTAAAACCATAAAAAGAGGGATAGCAGAGAGAATATTAAGTGACGAAAAAGAGAAATGGTGGACATGTAAGGAATTTTATTTTGAATGTGATAATTTAAGAGATAGATACACCAACGATAAAGATGAGAAAAAGCTTAAGTTTTTAGATGAAATTAATGAATTTGTTGAAGGAATACAGAAAAAATATGAGCAAGCATAATTCTACTGTGAATTAATTTAAAAAAACCTTTTTTACATATTGAATAAATAAAATAAAAATTTATACATGAAGCATGCTTATAGATTTTAAAGACGAACAGTTTGAAACAAAAATTAAGAGCGAAGAGGTTTCTGTAGTACAGTTTTCTGCAGAATGGTGTGCCCCTTGCAAGGCATTAATTCCAGTAATGGAAAAATTATCTGATACTTACAAAGACCAAGCTAGCTTCTATTATGCGGACATTGAAAATGGTGGAATTAACACTGGTTCTGCTGCTGGCGTAAGAGGTGTACCTACTGTTATTGTTTACAAAAAAGGTGTTGAGGTAGACAGAAAAGTAGGAGGCGTTGCAGAAAGCCACATGAAAGAATTTCTAGATAAGAACATCTAATTTAAGTTTAAAATTTCTCCTGCAAGATATAAAGAACCTGTAATCAAAATAATATCATTTTCCTTAAGATTAATTGATCTAATAGCATTTTCAATTGAGTTTTCGTAATTGGTATTTTTAAAATTTTTAATTTTATCTCTAAGTTTATTTCCTTTGATTGCATTAGGTTGGTTTGGAATATCAATTGTTGTTAAAGATTCAATATCCTTAAAGTAACTCATATATTCGTTGTGATTTTTATTTGCCATCATGCCTAATATAATATGTTTTTTACAATTTAAACTTTGAAGATATTCATTTAATACTTTTGCACCAAGTGGGTTATGAGAGCCATCTACAAATAGTAAATTATCATTAGTTAAATCTTTTAGTTTTCCAGATTTTAATTCTTGTAGTCGTGCAATACTTTCAATTTTAGTAATACCACTCTTAATATGTTCGTCAGTTATTTTGTAATCTGTCAGTTGTCTTGCGGTTGCAATCGCAGTAGAGACATTCTCTAATTGAAATTCGCCAGGTAAATTTGGTTTTGGAAGTTTTAAACCACCAAACTCATCCTCAAAATAAAAGAAATCATTTTCTTTTAAAATGAAACTGTAATTTATATTAAAGATTATTTTTTTAGAAGAGTTATCTTTAATTGTATTTTCAATACTTTTGCTAATTTCATTTGTGCTTTGTTTTGCAACAATGATTTTGGAATTTAGTAAAGTGGATGTTTTTTCAAATATGATTTTTTCAACTGTCTGCTCTTTTTTTGGAAGCCAATCTAAATGGTCAAGACCAATCGCTGTCACAATACTCGCCAAGTTCTTCTTTAATATATTGGTTGCATCAAATCTATGAAATAGGCCTGACTCAATTAAGTTAATGTTTTCAGGGTATTTTCTAGCATAATGAAGGTACGCAACAGTTAAAATTTCAAAGAAAGTAATTTGTGTTTCATTATTTGCCTCCTCTATCTCGTTAAAAAGATTGGCCAATTCAACATCTGTTAAAGGTTTGTTATTAAAGACAAATCGTTCATTAATCTTTTGGATGTGTGGACTTGTATAAATATTGCATTTGTAATCTGCTGCTTTTAAAATTGCATAAAGAGCTTGGATTGTTGAAAATTTACCGTTGGTTCCAACAATTGAAATACAAGTAATCTGATCTTGAGGATTTCCTAGTTTTTCTAAAAGATTTCTAGTTCGATCTAGGCTTAGATCTATTTCCTTAGGATGCAGCTTTTGTAAGCGTTCTACTATCTTCTGAAGTTTCATTTTCTGATGAATTTATAGCAGAATTTTTCTTTAACAATATTGATAATAATGTGCCTAATTTTTCTCTAAGGTCTTTTCTTTCAACAATTAAATCTACAAATCCCGTTTTTTCAACATATTCACTTCTTTGAAAGCCATCAGGCAATTCTTCTCTAACAGTTCCTTGAATCACACGAGCTCCTGCAAAAGCTATCAGGGCCCCAGGTTCGGCTAAATGAATATCACCAAGCATTGCATAGGATGCTGTAATACCACCTGCAGTTGGATCTGTTAACACAACAATGTAAGGAAGGTTATGCTTTTTAAGTTCATTAATTGCTAAAGTAGTTCTGGTCATTTGTGAAAGTGAGATTAACGACTCCATCATTCTCATTCCACCACCTGCAGTGAAAACTACAAAAGGTTGTTCATTTTCAATAGCATGCTGAATTCCATATAAGAAAGCTTCACCTTCCGCTGCACCAATTGAGCCACCTATAAAATCAAAATCTGAGGCAATAGCAGTAATTTTTATAGTATGAATATTAGTGTTGATCACCATCATTCCACAGTTCATACCTGTTTTTTTTCTAGCAGCTTTCAACCTATCTTTGTATGATTTAGAGTCACTCCAATTTAAAGGGTCATCCTGAGGAATTGGAGTTTTTAAAACTTCATAATTATTTTTACCAAAAATAACATCAAATCTTTGACGTGGATTTATTCTGTGATGCTTATTACAAGATAGGCAAACCCACAAATTATCTTCCAAATCCTTTTTTAAAATTGGACCTTTACAACAAGATGTCCAATCACTATTAGCAATTTCTTCTTTGCTTGCACGTTTTTTAATTATTCTTTTTATTTTTTCACCGAAACGTAGGGTTTTTTTAATCCAATTCATGCAATTTTTTCTCTTAGTCTTTTTACAATATTAGTTACATTTGTGACAGGATTTTGTCTTTTTTCGACTGATTTTGATATTTCTTTGCACAAGGCACTTCCAACCACCAATCCATCAGCCTTTCTTAGCGAAGCTATAGTCTTTTCTGTAATTCCAAACCCAATTACAACATTTTTATTCTTATTTAGATTTTTAATTTTATTATATCTTTCAAGAATTTTTTTAGGTGAAACCTTTAGCTTACCACCCGTCGTTGAGAGCATACTAATATAGTAGACCATATCATGAGAATCTCTAATAATCTTTTTCATTCTAATTAGTGAAGTAGTAGGAGAAACCAATTGAATAAAGTTAATATTTTTCTTCTTACATTTTTTGGCAAAATTTTTGTTTTCAGGATAAGGTAAATCAACAACAATTAAACCATCAACACCAACTTTTTTACAGATATTGATGAAGTTACTATCACCATACTGATAAATCATATTGTAGTAACCCATTAAAATTACTGGTTTTGCTTGTTTAGATTTTTTAAAATTTTTTACTATTGAAAAAACATCTTTAATTTTAATTCCATTTTTTATAGCTCGATAAGCACTTGATTGAATTTGACCACCATCTGCGATTGGAGTGTTATGAGGAAAACCTATCTCACAAATATCAGCATAGTTTGCAATTGATCTTAATATTTCTAATGATTTTTTTTTACTATTATCCCCTGCAACTGTGTAAGTGAGTAAAGCAGGTCTTTTTTCATATTTAGTTTTTTTAAATGCTAAGTTAATTAATGACATCTTAGTTAACCTTTCTCAATCTTGCTTTTAAAATGTCTCGATCTTTTTTGGCATCACCACAAGAGTTTACTATAATTATAGTATCCTTACTTAACTTAGGGGCAATTTTGATTGCCTCTGAAAAAGCATGACATGGCTCTAAACTTGGATTTATTTTTTCAAGATTGGTTACAAGTTTATAGGCATTTAGAGCACCCTCATCTGTTGCAGATGTATACCTTGCTCTTTTAGTATCTTTTAAGAAACAGTGAATAGGAGACACACCTGGGTAATCTAATCCAGCAGAAATAGAAGCAGTATCATTAATTTGTCCTTCCTTATTTTGACAAACATAAGCGGCAGCACCATGCAATATCCCAAGTTTAGCTCCATTTGTTAAAGGTGCAGCATGAAGCTTAGAGTTTTGTGGTCCACCAGCTTCAACACCCACCAATTCAATTTGTTTTTTATCATAGTCCATAAACTCACTCCAAAAACCGTAAGCCGAACTTCCACCACCCACACAGTTAATAAGTTTAATTTTTTTTGGAATCTTTTTAAACTTAGATTGAATTTGAAGTTTTAATTCTCTTGAAATTTGAGCTGTACTCCAACCACAAATCTTAACAAATATATATGGACCCACTGTTGAGCCAACACACATGTGAGTATTATCACAATTTGAAACCCAATATCGCATGCACTCACTAACTGCATCAACTAATGTTTGGCTCCCAGAGTAAACAGGAACAACTTTAGCGCCATTTTTTTTCATGGCATCAACATTTGGTTTTTGTCTCTTTATGTCTTTTGCACCCATAAATATTTTACACTTAAGACCAAATTTTTTAGCAGCCATGCTTAACATTTTACCAGCATAGCCAGCACCAGTATCACCTACGACATATTTTTTGCCTGCCCTTTTAGCAATAAGACAGTGAACAGTCGCATTATAGATTTTATGAGCACCTCCGTTCGCCTCAGACACCATTTTAGCATATATTTGTGCTCCTCCTAGATGGCGGGATAGGTTTTGAAGTTTTATAAGCGAGGTTGGTGAGCCTATATAATTCTTAAAATAGTAATCTCTTTGTTCTAGAAATTTTTTGTCATATCTAAGTTTTTCAAAAAGAAGTGTTAAATCTTCAATAGGTTTTTTTAAGGTTTCAGGAATATAATTACCACCAAACTTACCTCCCCAAAAACCACTTTTGTCGTGTTGATCAATTAAAGGAATTTTTTTTTTAAGTTTCATTATTAATTTGTTTAATTTTTTCTAAAAAAATATTTATTTTTGAAATATCTTTTAATCCAGATGTTTCTAGACCTCCAGAAATATCTACAATGTCAGCAATTTCCTTGTAGTTTACAATATTATCTTCTATCTGGATATTTCCTGCTAACATTAATTCTTTATTTGTTTTAAGATTCTTGATTAACTGATGATCAAAAGACATGCTTTTTTCATAACCTTTACTATCAAATAAAATTATATCCGCATGATCATTGTATTCCATATATTTTACAATATCATTTTGATCTTTGACAGTGATAGCAACTATAATTTTTATATTATATTTTTCTTTAATGGACTTTATCTCAACCAGAGTGCAATCATAAAGCTGATAATAATCAAAAGATAAATCTTTTATTTTTTCAAGAATACTGTCATCAGGTTGAACTAATACTGCAACATATTTTGAGTTTTTTTTATCTATTTTTAATATTTCTTTAAGACGATTGTATTCAACAAACCTTTTAGATTTTGGGTAGTTAACAATAAAGCCAATATACTGAGGAGGGTTAGGGTGCTCTACTAAATATTTTAATGTTTCAGAGTCGGAGATTCCACAAATTTTTGACTTCATCTAATCTATCGATAAAAGAATATTTTTTATGTTTTCTTTGGGATCACCTTTGGTAATAGGTCTACCAATTATTAGACAATCGCTACCTTCTTTAATCGCCTCATTAGCATTCATAGTTCTTTTTTGATCATCTTTTGTATTTCCCATTCTAATCCCTGGAGTATAGCATTTAAGTTTTGGTGCAATTTCTTTAATCATTTTAATCTCGAGAGGGCTACAGATAACGCCATACAGCTGAGCTTCCATTGCGATTTTAATTAGTCTTTTAACTTGATCTTCAACTTTGCTATTAAAACCTAGGCACTCCAAATCTTCATCACCAAAACTTGTTAAAACAGAAACGCCTAATAATTTTAAATTAATTTCTTGCGCTGCTTTATTTGCAACCTTGAGAGAATCTAACCCATTTAGAAGATGAACTGTTGCATAATTCACATTTAAATTTTTAAGTGATTTTATTGATTCAACTAATGTATTTTTAATATCAAAAAATTTTCCATCATAAAAAATAGGTTTTTTAAACTTGGAAAGCTCTTTTATTTCTTCAGGACTTCTTTGTGTAATATATTGTAATCCAATTTTAATTCCTGAAATATCTTTATGAATTAATTCTAATAAATCTAGTATTTCTTTTTGACTTGAAACATCGCATGCTACGAAGATATTTTTATTCGTCATTGTTTAATTTTTTAAACATTTCTTTTGCCATTTTAAAGTGAATTGTTTTCTTTTCTGGTGTGTTTACTTTTTCTCCAGTTTTAGGGTTTCGTGATATTCTAGCTTTTTGAATATTTGTTGAAAACATACCAAAACCTCTTAGTTCGACACGATCTCCACGTTTGAGAGCTTGTTTGATTTCATTTAGAACTACGGACACAACCTTTTCAAGGTCACGCTTAAGGAAATTAGGATATGATTTTTTTAGTTGGTATAGAAGCTTTGATTTTACAATAGCCAATTTTTTATTCTTCTTCTTTTTTCTTTTTTTCTAAATCATCAGATAATGAAGAAAAAGGTAAATTTTTACCACTTGCTTCAGAGCCATAGGTATCTAACGCAACTTTACGCTCAATTTCTTCTAGAAGTTTAATACTTAGTACAACTTTTCTATTATCTAAATCTAATTCTTGAATTGCACAATCAATTCTTTCACCACCTGTAAATCTTGCCGGTCTAGCGTCAGCCATGTTTATGGCTATTGCAGATTTTTTAATGGCAAAGTCCATTTCACAGCCTTCAGGTCTCACAATTAATCCTTTATTATCTGTAGAGATAATTTTAACAGTAATTGTTTCTTTAACTTTTTTATCGTTAAACCAACTAAACGGATCAGGCTGTGTCTGTCTGAATCCTACACGTACCTTTTGTTCAGCTGCTTTAACTTCTAAAACTTTGACATTTAATTTGTCACCAATTTTGTACTCTGCTAGTTTTTTTTCACCATCATTAAGATATGTAAGATCGTTGCAATGTAAGAATGCATCGATATCTAGATTATCTATTTTTAAGAAAAGAGAGTATTCATTTTTACTGATCACTTCACCTTCAACTTCAGATCCGACAGGATATTTTTTTTCAAAAACTTCAAATGGGTTTTCAGTTGTTAGACGATGTGAGATCGCAACTCTTCTTTTTTCTTTGTCAATTTCAGTAATAACACAGTCAATTTCGTCACCGACATTAAATATTTTTTTAGCTGATAGATTTTTCTTAGTCCAGCTTAGTTCGCTGGTATGCAATAAAGTTGACAATCCTTTTTCAAGTTCACAGAAGGCACCAAAATCCATTAATTTAACAACTTTAACTTTATAAGATTTATTTAATTCATAGTTTTTAATATTTTCAAAAGGATCTGGAGAAAGTTGTTTAATGGAACAGCCTACTTGTAATTTTTCTTTGTCTACAGAAATAACAAGCAGGTCATGCTTTTCACCAATTGTAAAAACTTCATCAGGGTGATTAACTCTCGAGTAAGATATTTCTTGAAGGTGCACCAAAACGTCAAGTTCACCATTAACACTAAAGAAACATCCAAATGAACTATAGCCTTTTACCTCAGCTCCTTTAATGATGTCTCCCAATTTAAATTTTTCAACAATTTTAATTTTATCTTCTTTTTTAAATGATGAGATGATTTCTTTTCTCGAAACACAAGCATTCCCTCTTACTTTGTCTAACTTAATAAGAGCAAATTTCTGAGGTTCATTCATTAAATGACTTATATCTTTTAAAGGTTTATCTGAAATTTGTGATCCAGGTAAAAACATTAATGATCCTGTATCGATGTGTTCTACAATACAACCACCTTTAACACGGCCAGTAATTTTACCCATGATAGGTTCATTTTTTTCATAAGCTTCAACTAACTTTTCCCATCCTTGAATTTTTTGAGCCTTTGAAGCAGATACTAGCACTTCACCTTTTTTGTCTTCTAATCTTTCAAGAAGAACTGAAATCTTTTCACCAACTTTTGCTTTATCAAGCATACCCATACTCTTTAATTCATTAATATCTAGAATAGGTTCAGATTTTAAACCAGGAACCTCAAGAAATACGAAGTTATTAGTTACTTTATTTACAGTACCCGTAATAATTTTTCCTTCTTCAAGGTTAGCTGTTTTTGTAAATTGAGAATTTAGTAGTTGTTCGAATTCTTTTGAGGCAGGATTTGAAAGATCTTTATATATTTGCATTAAGTTTTAATTTTCCTATTCATAATTTGTTTTATTTTTAAAAAACAAGCTCTTTTAGTGTGCTTCGTAGTATTTATCAATACCGAATCTTTTGTTTTCTTTAGAGGGGAAATTTTTCTATTATAGTCACTTTTATCACGTTTTTTGATACTTTTTAGGACTTCATCAAAGGATATTTTCCTATTTAGTGCTTTTAATTCTTTATATCTTCTTAAGGCTCTAGTCTTTGTATTTGCAGTAATAAAAAACTTAAAATCAGCATCAGGAATTATTTTATAAGTTATATCTCTTCCATCTAGACAAGAGCCATTATATTTTTTAGGGGGGTGATAAGCACTTTTAATTTGAAAGGCATGAACAAGTTTTCTTATCTCTTTATTTTTTGATATTATAGATGCCATTGTTCCAACTTCATCAGATAGTAATTTCTTATTTTGCAAATCTTTCATAGTTAACTTGCTCATTATTTTTTTTATCAAGATGTAGCAATATTTTTTTGGTTGAGTAATTTTGATATTTGCAATCAATCTATAAATTTTACCTGTATCTAAATAAAACAAGTTGAAGTGTTTAGAAATTAACCTTGCTTGTGTCCCAGCACCCGCAGCAGCAGGAGAGTCGATTGCAACTTTAATTTTGTTTATTAATTTCATAATGATTTATTGTTTATCTTTTTAACTATTTTAAGAAAAGATGGGAATGAACTATTTATAGAATCCTTGTCATGAATTTTCCACTGTCCACCACAAGTTAATGCAGCAATTGTACTCATCATAAAAACCCTATGATCTTTTAAATAATTTTTAATTATAATTGGTTTCGTAATTTCTAAATTAGGCTCACCATAAATCTTAATTGAGTCTTTTGTTAATTTTGTTTTAACTCCCATCATATTTAAAATTTTAGAGCCCCAGTTTAATCTTGGGCTTTCTTTCTGATTTAACTCAGATATGTCTTTAAAATAAGAAATACCCTTTGCTTTTGCTGCCACTAGAAAAATAACTAAAAATTCATCTATGGCACTACTATTTAATTTAGATGGGCAATTTATAGCTTTAAGATTATTTGAACTTTTAATTAAAATGTCAGCAATTTTTTCACCTCTATAATTTCTTTGATTTTTTAGAAATATTTTAGCACCCATTTTTTTTAAAATAATAATCACACCTGTTCTTGAAGGATTAATATTTACATTTTTAATTAAAAGCCTTGAATTTTTTGAAAGAGTTGTGAGTACCATAAAAAATGCACTTGAACTTATGTCTCCTGGAATCTGATAGTTAAATGCTTTAATTTTTTTTGGTTTTTTTATATCTATGAAATCATATTCTTTAGTTTTTTTAATTTTGATGGGTATTTTTAAATATTTGAAAAGTAATTCTGAGTGATTTCTCGATTTTTTAGCTTTAATTGATGTTGTTCCTGATGAATTAAGAGCGGCGAGCATTACACTACTTTTACACTGAGCAGAACCTTTGTTTTCTAAATACTTAATACCTTTTGTTGATTGTGAACCAAGAATCGATAGTGGTAATTTATTCTTTATTTTATAATAAAATTTTGCTCCAAATTGCTGTAAAGGTAAAGCTACTCTTGAAAAATCTCTTTTAGATAAACTTTTATCACCAGTTAATTTTATTTTTTGGGGTGATTTAATTAGCAAACCTAGCAATAATCTGGCAAGTGTTCCTGAATTCTTAGCATTTATCGTTAAATTTTTTTTAAATTTAAAGCCATTAATTCCATTTCCAAATATTTCACAATAATTTTTGGAAATATTGACTTTTATTCCTAATTTTTTTATAGCATCCATAGCTGCAAGCACATCTTCAGACATTAAAAGATTATAGGCTTTAGAAATTCCATCTGCTTGAGATGCAAGGAGAACCCACCTGATACTTAAGCTTTTATCGCCACTCACTTTTATTTTTTTATTAAAATTTATAATTTTTTTTTTAATTATTAAGCAATTAGTCATTACAAACAAATTTATTAATATTAATTAAATTTAAAAGAATCTCCAAAATATGCAAACCTTGCTTCTGTATTATTAACTAACTCAGAAGGTGTTCCTTTTGCTATTATTTTACAATCAGATAGAACAATTGCAACATCCACACATGATAGCAAGTCCCTTGCTTGGTGATCACAAAGCATTATTGAAATATTATTTTCACTTTGGAGGTTAACTATAATTTGTTGCAACATTTTAATCGTTAAAACATCTAAAGCAGCAAAAGGTTCGTCCAACAAAAGTATTTTTGGTGACCCTAGTAATGCGAGAGCTATAACTAACCTTTTTCTTTGTCCACCAGATAAATGCTCTGCTTTTGTATCTCTTGACGAATCTAATTCAAATTTTGAGATTAAAGAGTTGATTCTTTCTATTCTGATTTTTTTGTCTAAAATTAAAATTTCACCTATTGCTTTTAAGTTTTCAAGCAATGTTAAATCATGAAAATAACCTCCATATTGAGGGACATAACCGATATTAAACTTTTTGGTTCTCAAATAAATAGGGTAGTTATTAACTGTTGTAGAGCTAATAATAATCTTTCCAAAATTTGGCTTAATTAAACCTGTAATTAGATTAAAGACAGTTGATTTACCAGCTCCATTCGGCCCAAGCAAACCCATTATTTGTCCTTCATTAATTTTAAAACTTACGTTATCTAGTATTTTTTTTGAACCAAAAGATAGTGACATATTGTTTATTTCAATAATTGGTCTATTTTTTTTAAAATGTTTAATACGAAATTTTTTAATTATTGCCATTAATTTAAAGTTAAAATTTTAATTTTCTTTGTACTATCATTCATAAATATTCTTAACTTTTTTGAAAGTAGGTCTATTTCAATCATATCTGCTTGTAGTGTAGTATTCAAGTTTTTATAAATTATATCATTTGAAATAATTGCTAAATTTTTTTGAAAAAATAAATCTAGCTTATCAGATGTTATTAAGTGATCATCATAAGTGATTAAAACATTTTCTGAAAATACAGTATCATAAGTAATCTTATTGAGAATAGCACTATCTGAAAGTATTTTTATCGGTGAGCTATTTTTGGCATTTATAGTTGCCTCAACACCTTTCATTACAATTGTAGCTGAATTTTTTTCAGGAAGTTCACTTACTTTAGATAATACTGTATAATTATTTGCACTATTGTTATTTGACTTATATTCAATATTGTAAATTAAATTAGGTTTTATTTTATTTGAATCATTTTTTTTTAGTTCAATTTGTTCAATGCCATCTTCTTTGTCATTTTCAATGTCATTTTCTTTTTTAAAATAAGTTTTAAAAAAAATAAAACAGATTATTAATATAAAAATTAAAAGAAATACCTGGAGTATGGTCTTTTTTAACATTTAAAAGTTAATTAATATTATTTTGAAGTAAGTTATGAATATGAAGAATACCAATTGTCTTCTTTTTATTTAATGAATTGACCACACATAAGCTTGTAATTTTTTTTTCATTCATTATAGATAGTGCCTTTACAGCCAACATTTCTTTATCAACTTTAATCGGATTTTTCGTCATAACTTGTTTGACCGTTAGATCATATAAATTTTGATTTTTTTGATTTATACGTCTTATTTGACCGTCTGTAATTATTCCTGATGTATTTTTGTTACTATCTCGAACAATCAAAGTACCTAATTTTTTTTGTGTGATAATACTTAATGCTTTTTTCATTGATGAATTTTCATCTATGAATGGTATTTTATTTTTAACTAACATCAAATCTTCTACAGATTTAAGTCTAGAACCCAAGTTTCCTGAAGGATGAAATTTTTTAAAATCTTTTTTGCTAATACTTTTTTTATTTAATGTCGCTACACATAAAGCATCGCCAATGCTTAATTGATTTATTGTGCTAGAAGTTGGTACAATTCCAAGTCCTGCCTCTGCTACCTCAGGTATAAGAAGCTTAATATCAGAAGCTTTATATAAAATGGAGTTTTTTTTAGACATTATTCCAATTAATTTAATTTTATTTCTATTAGCATATTTAATAATATTCTTTAACTCTTCAGTAGATCCAGAGTAGCTAATTAAAATTAATACATCTCTCTTTGATATACTACCTAGGTCTCCATGAGAGCAATCGTTAGCAGAAAGGGAAAATGATGGGGTGCCAACAGATGATAGTGTTGCAGAAATTTTTGCAGCAATAAGACCACTTTTTCCAACTCCACACAAAATAACTTTAGAGGGGCATTTTGCAATTGCCTCGACCGCCTCATTAAAAGAACTATTTATAGATTTTTTTAGTTTCCTTAATGCTTTGATTTCTAAGTCGATTACACTTTTTGCAATTTTTTTATAATCTTTTTTTTTCATTTAGTGAGACCATATATCATCTTTAAATAAAGCTAAATCAAGGTCAACTCTGGTTTTTAAAAATTTTAAGCAGTCATTATATAAATTAACTCGTTTTTCCCTTATAAGAATTTTATTTAATTCTTCATGAATTTTATGCAAATAGACAACATCATTTGCACAATATTTAAGCTGAGCAGGAGATAATTCACCCCCAAAATCTGAGCTTTGAAATTGTTTACTAACATCAATGTTAATAAATTCTTTAATTAGAGTTTTAAGTGAGTGGCTATCAGAATAAGATCTAGCTAATTTTGAGGCAATCTTAGTGTCTAGAATATTTTTAGTTTCAGTCTTTAGATAATATTTGATGTGAGCCATATCAGCCCTACCATAATGAAATATTTTTGTAACTGAATCGTCTGAAAGAATTTTATTCAAGTTTGGAGCGTTGTAATTTGATCTATTTAACTGAACAATATGTGCATCCGAATTTCCACTAGATATTTGAATGAGACATAAAGGATCGCGCTTGACATTGAGTCCCATAAACTCTCCATCAACTGCAATAATATTGCCTAAATCTAAATCTTCTGGTAAGTCATTTTTGTGAAGTTTAATATCAATATTCATTTTTAATTATATATATATGAAAGCAAAAAATTGTCTAATTTTTGGTGGTAGTGGTCAAATAGGTCGTCATTTAATTAGAAAGCTTACTCAAAATAATTATAAGGTTACTGTAGTTACTAGAAATCTTCATCAAAAAGGATACGTATTAAAAACCCAAGCTAATGCTGGTTATATTGATATAGTTGAAGCTAATATTTTTGACGAGACAAAAATTAGAAAACTTTTTTCCCATACTGATATTTGCATCAATTTAATTGGTATTTTGTATGAAAGTGGCAAGGGAAATACATTCAGAAATATTCACTCTATCTTTCCATCTATTTTAGCCAAACTTTGTAAAGAGTATAAAGTTCAACAGTTTATTCATTTATCTGCATTAGGTATTAATAATGCTGTAGATTCAGACTATGCAAAAAGTAAATTAGAGGGGGAGATTAATATTCAAAAAAATTTTCCACTAGCTACCATATTAAGACCATCAATAGTTTATTCTGTAGATGATAATTTTACTACAAATTTTATGACTTTGCTAAGCAGACTTCCATTCTTTCCACTTTATTATAATGGAGATACTAAATTTACTCCAATTCATTGTTCTGATTTAACAGATACTATCTATTACGTTATTTCTAAAAATATATATTCAAAAATAATTGAATGTATAGGACCTGAAGTTATTTCTTTAAAAGAAATTTTAAAAAAGTTATTAAAACTAATTAACAAGAATAGATTATTAATTCCCATTCCATTTTTTGCTGCAAGTATGTCAGCAAAACTATTACAATTATTCCCAAAACCACTATTAACAGAAGATCAGCTTACTCTCTTAAAGTATGATAATATTTCTTCAAATAAATATCAAACTAATTCTGATGTAGGGGTTCCAAGCACAAGGCTATTCGATGAGGAAGTTGAAAAATATTGTTATATGTGGAGAGAAGGTGGTCAATTTTCCACTAAAAAATACAACCAAAGCAATTCTTAATAGAATTTTTTAAATTAGGATTCTATAATCTATCTTATGGCCATTAATATTATCTATCTTTTAATTTATTTAATTTTTTCATTTCTGACGTATTTAATTATTAAGTCTGTAATCAGAGGCATTAATGGAAAAAATAAAAATAAAAAATAATATTTTAGAAGAAACTATTATTAAGCAGTATTAACTTTTTTTTCATCATACTGTGGTGCTTCTTCTTTATCAGTGGTAGGATCTTCTTTCTTTCCTTTCGGCTGATAAGCGTACAGTAAATGAAGTTTACAATATGAAAAATCCTTTAAAGAAGATCTTCCACAGAAATAAAAGGAATCCTCTTCTGGATGCCCAACAGGCCACTTACAAGAACTTTCGTCTAGTTCTTCTAATTTTTTAGGATTTTCTGGCTCAAAATCTTTTTCAATAAGTAAAGACTTAAACTTACTTTTCCTACTTTGTTTTTGCTGAGAATTATTTTCTTCCAAATTATTATCAAGTTTTTGACTTGATAAAGTATTTCTTGTCTTGATTTTTGATGACAGGTTTAATCTATGCGCCTTACCAATAACTGCATTTCTACTAATACCACCAATAATTTCAGCGATTTGACTTGCAGTATTTCCTTTACCCCAAAGCTCTTTTAATTTACTAACTTTTTCTTCGTTCCAGCTCATAATCTATATTTAGTATGTTAATTAAATTTAATAACTATATACAGATCACACAAGATTAAAAAAAAAACAATAGATATTTTTGTTTTGTACACAAATTTTTCAAAATTTATATATGATTACTTATGGTTGAATTGAATAAAAAATATCAAATTAAAGTAAAAAAATTTGGTTTTATAAATTGGATTGGCTTTAAAAGTTTATGGCTTAAGGAATGCAATAGGTTTTTGGCAGTTTGGCAACAAACATTACTATCTCCACTTGTATCAAGCCTGCTATTTTTGTCAGTTTTATCTTTGGCTTTAGGAAATAATAGAGGAGATGTTCTTGGTTATTCTTTTATTAGTTTTTTAGCGCCAGGTTTAATTGCTATGAGCATTTTAACTCAATCATTTAGTCATTCTGTTTCATCATTAATGATTGGAAAAATCCAAGGAAACATTGTTGATATGCTTTATGCGCCCTTATCAGCACTAGAAGTTTCAATGGCCATAATATTAGCAGCTCTTACAAGAAGTTTTTTAATTGCCATGATTTCAATAGGTGTTTTTTCACTAATAGTTGAGATGCCAATAAATAATATTTTATTTATTTTTATTTTTGGTTTCTTAAGCGCCTTTATACTGGGGAGTTTAGGTTTTATTACTGGTTTATGGGCTGAAAAATTTGATCACACAGCAACTGTCACAAACTTTGTTATTACCCCATTAAGTTTTTTATCTGGTGTATTTTATTCCATAGATAAACTTCCAAAATTTTTTCAAACTATTAGTCATATTAATCCGTTCTTTTATATGATTGATGGATTTAGATATGGTTTTTTAGGAAAGTCAGATGGATCAATAAGCGTGGGATTAATTTATTTAACAATTTTAAGTATTCTAATGTGGTATGTGGCTTTTTTTCTTTACAAAAAAGGTTATAAAATTAAGTCTTAAAACATGAGTGCTTTAGCAAAAAATTATAATAGAAGAAAAATTTCGTTTAAATATGGAAAGGGTAGTTTTTTATATTCAATCAATGGAAAAAAATATTTAGATTTTGTTCAAGGGATTGCGGTTAACTCCTTAGGACATGCCAACATACATTTAATAAAAGCAATTAACAAACAATCTAAAAAACTTTGGCATGTATCTAATGCATTTATAATTCCAGAAGGCGAAAAGTTAGCTACTAGATTGGCTAAAAAAACTTTTGCTGATTTTATTATTTTTCAAAATAGTGGAGCAGAAGCAACAGAAGCAGCAATTAAAGTTGCAAGAAGATATTTTTATTCAATAGGGCAACCAAAAAAAAATAGAATTCTTTGTGTTAAAAATTCATTTCATGGAAGAACATTGGCCACAATTTATGCTAGTGGATCAAAAAAAATGACAGAAGGTTTTGGCCCAAAAGTTGATGGATTTGATCACTTTGAATTTGGAGATCATAAATCATTAAAAAAATCTATAACCAATAGAACAGCTGCAATCATGGTCGAAACTGTTATGGGTGAAGGTGGAATTAAGGTTATTCCAGATTGGTGTCTAAAGGGGCTAAGAAAAATTTGTAATGAAAAAAAAATTTTATTAATTTTAGATGAAGTTCAATGTGGAATAGGTAGATCTGGAACTTTTTTTGCCTTTGAAAGTGCAAAAATTAAACCTGATATTGTTCCAATAGCGAAAGGTATTGGGGGTGGTTTTCCACTTGGTGCAGTCCTAATGAACAAAAAAGTAGCATTTGGAATGACAGCAGGAACCCACGGTTCAACATTTGGTGGAAATCCATTGGCAATGTCTGTCGGAAATGCAGTTTTAGACCAAATACTTAAAAAAGGATTTCTTTCTAATGTTAAAAAGATATCAAAATATTTTTATTCTGAGCTAAATAAACTAAAGAAGGATTTTCCAAAAACAATTAAAGAAGTGAGAGGTGTTGGTTTATTGATTGGATTACAGCTACACTACGATCAAACAAAATTTATTCAAAAATTAATGGATAATAAATTATTGACAATTAGAGCTGCAGAAAATGTTATAAGAATACTTCCACCACTTAATGTTAAAAAACAAGAAATAGATATGGCTATTAAAATTATCAAAAAAGTTTGTTTAACTGAAAAATAAAAATGAACCATTTTATTACACTTAAAGACATACCTGCGAAAGACCTTAGAAAAATTTTAATTGATGCAAAAAAAAGAAAAGATAGAAGAAAGAAATTCAACACACTTGAAGTCGATAAAGATAAGCCCTTAATGGGAAAATTACTTATTCAAATGTTTGAAAAATCAAGTCTAAGAACAAGACTAAGCTTTTACCTTGCAATAAAACAATTGGGAGGTGAAACCATAATACTTAGAACAAATGAACTACACCTTGGAAAAGGAGGTGAGAGTTTAGCTGATACAGCAAGAATTTTATCAACTTATTGTGATGGTTTTATGTTGAGAAGTGATAGTGATAAAAAAATAGAGAAATTTAGTAAATATTTAACAATACCTATTATTAATGGATTGAGTCCATCATCACACCCAACGCAGGTTTTATCAGATATTTTTACAGTCGAAGAGATTAAAAAAAAACCGATTTCAGAATTAAATATTTGTTGGGTTGGAGACTCAAATAATGTTCTCAATAGTTTAATTACTGCATCAGTTAAGTTTTCTTTTAAATTAAGTATTGGTTGCCCTAAAGATTATAAACCCAAAAAATTTGTACTTGATTGGGTAAAAAAAAATAAAGGAAAAATTAATATTTATAATGATGCTAGAAAAGCAGCAAAAAATGCTGATGTTATTTTTTCAGATAAGGTTATTTCTTTAAATGATAAAGTTGATAAAACTAAAAAAATTAAAGATTTTAAGAATTTTAAAATTAATAAAAAATTAATGAGCTTTGCCAAAAAAGATGCAACTTTTTTACATTGTCTACCAAGAGGCACTGAAGTATCGAGTGAAGTTTTTCTAGCTAAAAATTCAAAAGTATGGCTACAGGCACTTAATAGAGTGCATGTTCAAAAAAGTATTCTATTGTATTGTTTCGGTAAACTAAGGTAGTAGCTTAGGATTATCACTGTTCTGATTTAAGTATTTAATTATAGAAGCTCTATCTTTCTCTTTTCTTAAACCAGCATAAGACATTTTAGTTCCTTTTAAGTAAGAAGCAGGTTTTTGTAAGAATCCATTCAATTCCTCAAATGTCCATTCTTTGCCATATGAAGCTAAAGTTTTAGAATATTTATAATCATCCGCACCACCAACTGCTCTCCCAACAACATTGTATAAAGCGGGGCCAATTTTATTTTTTCCACCTTTATTTATTGAGTGGCAAGCTGCACATTTTTTAAAGATT
Organism: uncultured Candidatus Pelagibacter sp.; assembly: GCA_905612495.1. GTDB lineage: Bacteria > Pseudomonadota > Alphaproteobacteria > Pelagibacterales > Pelagibacteraceae > Pelagibacter. The sequence goes on along the minus strand of CAJQSF010000014.1, from coordinate 18,658 downwards.
TTTTCTCCACTTGCTACATCACCCAATGCCATAAGTGCAATAATATTAATTTTTTCCACTACTTCAGCAGCTTGAGAGGTTCCAGAAGTCAATTGGCTTTCTACTTCAACTTGATATCCAGGGTTCCTGGGTTTCTTTACATGAAAAACACCATCTGCAATCTTTCCTAAACCGATTACAAGCAGTGCAACCATTAAAATTGCAGCAATAATTTTATTTAATTCGAACGAATCCATTTAATTATAATTATTTTCACATATAACATGATAATTAAAAAAATACTTAATTTTTAATTTTATAATTTTGTGTCTCTTAGACGCATTAAATTGGTAATTTTATAATGACAAAAACACTAATATTAATCCCATCAAGAATGGCAGCAACTAGGCTACCAGGCAAACCACTTCTAAAGATTAATAATTTATCGATTATTTCTCATGTTTTTAAAAGAGCAGAAGAAGCTAATATCGGCGAAGTGGTAGTTGCAACTGATGATCAAGAGATACTTAATGATGTTCTAAAAAATGGAGGCAAGGCAATTTTAACAAGTAAAAATCATAAAACGGGCACAGATAGAATTTTTGAAGCTTATGAAAAGCTGAATATAAAAAATATTGACTACATATTAAACTTACAAGGAGATGAACCTGATATTGATAAAGACGACATTATTAATTTGAATAATTTCATGATTAATCGAGATGCTGAAATAGGTACATTGGCAGCAAAAATTCAAGATGATAAAATGTTAAATAATAGAAATGTAACTAAAGTTATCACAGATAAAAAGTTGGCAGAAAGTAATTTTCCAAAAGCATTAAATTTTACTAGAGATAATTTATCAATAGTTAGTAAAAATATTTATCATCATATTGGAATTTACTCTTATAAAGTAAGTGTATTAAAAAAGTTTGTTAACCTGGATCAAACAAATAATGAGAAAGAAAATAAATTAGAACAGTTAAGAGCTTTAGACAATAAGTTAAAAATAAATGTAGCTTTAGCAAAATCTTCTCCTATTGGGGTTGATACTGAGGAAGATTATCTGGCTATAAAAAAAATTATGGAATATAAAATATAAAATGAGTAAAATTTATATTCAAGGAACCTTCGGGGCCTATTCACACTTAGCAGCACTTGAAATTGAGCCTAATGCAGAAGTTATACCATGTAAGACGTTTGACGAGTGTTTCGTTAAAGCATCCTCAGAAAGTGGCTCACGAATGGTAATACCTGAATCAAATCGTATTACTGGAAACATTGGAATAGAATACTTAATTTTTAAATATAGATTAAATATTTATGCAGAACATTTTCAAAAAATTGAACATAATTTATTAGGACAAACAGGAACCAACTTAAATGATATAAAAGATGTATTTTCTCATGCACAAGGCTTATCTCAATGTTCAAATTTTATTAAAAAAAATAATTTCATTGAACATGTACGTGCTGACACAGCTGGTTCTGCTGAAGCAATTTCAAAAAAAAAAATTAAAAGTGAGGCGGCTATCGCTTCTTCACTAAGTGCAAAAATTTATAAACTTAAAATACTTGCATCCAACATTGAAAATGAAAAAAGCAATGCAACTCGATTTTTAGTTATGGGTAAAGAAGTTTATCAACCAGATTTTGGAGATAAAAAATACATAACATCTTTTTTATTTAAATTGAAAAGCAAACCTGCTGCACTTTATCAGTCTCTAGGAGGTTTTGCGATTAATGGTGTAAACCTAACAAAGCTTCAGAGCTATCCAGAACAAAACTCATTTGAATCATATTTTTTCCTATGCGATCTAGATGGTCACATAGAAGATCCAAAAGTTCAAAAATCTTTAGAAGAATTAGGACTTCATTGCCAAGATTTTCACGTACTAGGTGTCTTTGAGGCTGATAAATTTAGAGAAAGATAATTCAGAAACTTTTCTTGTAGATTGGAAATCATTACTGCTATAATAGTTTTGGAGGCTAGAGGTGAATACTGCTTGAACCCGACCAGATCTTAACGGAAGCAGTCGTAGAGACAGTTTTTCAGGTTCTAGTCTCCTTATAAAAATGAATAAAAATACAAAAGTTTTAGCTTTAAAATATAGACCTCAGACATTTGCTGACCTTATAGGTCAAGATGTTGTTGCTGAAACAATATATAATTCAATTAAAGCGAATAAAGTCCCTAATGCTTATCTTTTTACTGGGATTAGAGGGATTGGGAAAACTACTACAGCAAGAATAGTTGCAAAATCTTTAAATTGCTCAAATGGTATTGATGAACTTTGTAAAGATGATCTTTGTGAGAATTGTATAGCTATTTCAAATTCAAATCATATTGATGTACTGGAAATGGATGCGGCAAGTAAAACTGGCGTCGACGATGTAAGAGATCTTATTGAATTTTCTAGATATGGTCCAACCACGGCTAAATATAAAATATTTATTATTGATGAAGTTCATATGCTTAGCAAACAGGCATTTAATGCATTACTAAAAACCTTAGAGGAGCCGCCCGAGTATTTAAAATTTATTTTTGCAACTACAGAAATAAAAAAAATTCCAATTACTGTAGTTTCTCGTTGTCAAAGATTTGATTTATCTAGAATTAAGTCTCTAGAATTATTTGAATTTATCAAAAAAATTAAAGATAAGGAGAATGGTAACGCATCAGATGATGCACTTAAATTAATTGTAAAGATTTCAGAGGGATCTGTTAGAGACGCCTTATCACTGCTTGATAGAGCATTGCTTACATTAGACAAAGACAAGGAATTAGACCTAGGTTCTGCGCAAAAAATATTTGGTTACTTTGATAAGTCACAATTAATTAGCTTATTTCAGCTTATATTTGAAGCTAAAGAAACAGAAGTTTTAAATGCATATAGAGAAATTTATAATCAAGGTGTTGAACCTAAAATTTTTATAAATGATTTTTTAGAGCTTTTATATTATTTTAAAAACATCGAGTCACTAAAAATTGATGGTACAAATTTTTCATTAAATGACGAGGAATTTAATAGAATTAAAGAAATTTCTGAAAAAGTTAGCAATGAAACTTTAATATTATTTTGGCAGTTTACTATTAAAACATTAGAAGAGCTTGATATCGTATCCAATCAGCATTTATCAATGGAAATGTTTTTAATCAGATTAATTCATTTGAAAGGTGTTAAGAACAACTCAGAAGCTAGCTATGAAGACTCACATCAGACAAATGAAAATATTAGCCAAACATCTCTTTCAAAAAAAAATGGTGAAGATTTATTTGGATTAAAAGATAAGGCAGAATCAATTGGTCAAATGAAAAATATTGCTCAAGAGAAAGACGTAACTTTAAAGGATAATAAAAAAGTTGAAACTCAGACTAACCTTATAAATTCTTTCGATGACTTATTAGAAATATGTTCTTCAAAAAAAGAGATTAAATTAAAATATGAATTAGAAAAAAATGTTAATCTTGTTAGTTTTGAAGATCAAAGAATTGAAATTTCATTTAATGAAGATCTAGACAAAGATTTTATTAAGGATTTATCTTTAAAACTTTATGAATGGACGAATAATAGATGGATAATAACACTTAGTAAGATTAAAGGCCAACCATCTAAAAAAGAAACAGAAGTTAATTTAAAAAAAGAGTTAATAGAAAGTGCAAAAAATTCTTTAACTTATAAAAATATTTTAGAAAAGTTTCCAGACGCAGAGCTGATTGATGTTAAAACTAATCAGAAAGAAAATAAGAATGACTGATTTTAATAAGATTTTAGATAAAGCTAAAGAATTAGAGTCTAAAATGAAAGAGAGTCAGGAAAAAATTAAGAATATTCAAGTTGAAGGAACATCAGGTGCCAATTCTATAAAAGTTACATTAAATGGTGAAAACGAAATGATTAAAATAAATTTGTCAGACGAAGTGATGAAAGAAGATAAAGTTATAATAGAAGATTTAATAATAGCAGCGCATAATAATGCAAAATCTGAATTGAAATCCAAAACATCCGAAGAAATTTCAAAGTCTACAAGTGGATTTGGTATTCCTGGATTTAAATGGCCACTTTAATAACATGCAAAATATTAGTGAAATAGAAGAGTTAATTAAACTAATTGCCAAACTTCCAGGCTTAGGCCCAAAATCTGCAAAAAGAATTGTATTAAAACTTATTAATAATAGAGATGAATTGGTTAAACCAATGGCCAATACTCTAGCTCAAGTTTATAAAAATGTTATTAGATGTCAGTTTTGTGGTACTTTGAAATCTAATTCTTTAGGTTGTAATAACTGTGAAAACACCAAAGAAAAGTATAATAAAATATGTGTTGTTGAAGATATTGCTGATCAGTGGTCCATAGAAAATTCAAATATTTATAAAGGATACTTTCACATACTAGGTGGAACAATTTCATCTCCTGGTCAAAGAAAAGAAGATCTCTTAATTAATTCACTAGTTGAAAGAGTTATTGAGGAAAATATTGAAGAAGTTATATTAGCAACAAGCGCAACTGTTGAGGGTCAAACGACAGCCTACTATATTCAAGACAGTCTTAAAAAAACGAGTACAAAAATTACAAAACTTGCACAAGGATTGCCCGTGGGTGGTGAAATAGAAAGCCTTGATGATGGGACTTTATATTCAGCTTTTAAAAATAGAACTAGAATTAAAAATAGTTCTGATTAATTTTTCTTAATCAATCGATTTAAATGAAGAAGTGGTTCAGTATAACCAGATGGTTGAGACCTACCATGAAATACTAAATCACATGCCGCCTTGAAAGCTACTGACTTATCAAAATTTGGAGACATATTTTGATATAATTTGTCACTTTTATTTTGTTCATCAACAATTTTTGCCATTTTTTTCATAATTTCTAAAACTTGTTTACTTGTACAAATTCCATGGTGTATCCAATTAGCTATATGTTGAGAAGAAATTCTTAAAGTAGCTCTATCCTCCATTAAACCAACATTATTAATATCTGGTACTTTAGAGCAGCCCACACCTTGATCAATCCATCTTACGACATAACCCAAAAGTGTTTGCGTAGAGTTAGAAATTTCTGAATTAATCTCTTCAATAGACCAATTAGGTCTGTTAGCAACAGGTATAGTTAAAAGATCATCTAGTTTTGCTGGTACTCTATTTTGTAATTCTTTTTGTTTCTCAAAAATATTTATTTCATGGTAGTGAAGAGCATGAAGTGCAGCTGCAGTAGGTGAAGGCACCCAAGCACAATTTGCACCAGCTTTTAGATGACCAGTTTTTTGTTCCATCATCTCTTTCATTTTGTCAGGCATAGCCCACATTCCTTTACCAATTTGAGCCTTGCCAGAAAGGCCACATTGAAGACCTACATCAACGTTATTATTTTCATATGCTCCAATCCATTTAGAAGATTTCATATCCCCTTTTTTAATCATAGGACCAGCTTCCATTGAAGTGTGCATTTCATCCCCTGTTCGGTCTAGAAATCCAGTATTAATAAAAAATACTCTATTTTTAAGTGTTCTAATACACTCTTTTAAGTTTGAGGAAGTTCTTCTTTCTTCATCCATAATACCAATTTTACAAGTATATTTTTCTAACCCTAAAACTTCTTCAACTTTAGTAAAAATTAAATCTGTAAATGAAGTTTCATCAGGACCATGCATTTTTGGTTTAACAATATAGATTGACCCACTTCTTGAGTTACCTTTTTTATTCATATCATGAAGGCATGCTGCTGAAGTTATAAAAGCATCCATAATTCCTTCGGGTATTTCAGAGCCATCTTTTAAAGTGATTGCTGGGTTAGTCATAAGGTGTCCAACATTTCTTACTAATAACAAACTTCTCCCATGTAATTTTAATCCTTTGCCATTTTTGGAAACGTAACTTCTATCTGGGTTTAATTTACGTTCGTAGGTTTTTCCATTTTTTTTAAACGTTGATTTTAAATCACCTTTCATCAAACCTAGCCAATTACGGTAACAAATAATTTTGTCATCAGCATCAACTGCAGCAACACTGTCTTCATTATCACAAATAGTTGAAACTGCTGCTTCAATAATAATATCACTAATTTTAGCAGAATCTTGTTGGGCACTAAAAGCATTTGGATCTATAATTATTTCTATATGAAGATTATTATTTTTTAGAATTATTGCAGAAGGATCGGTAGCCTCTCCTCTATGACCAATAAATTTATCTTTATTTTTTAGTGATGTCTCAATATCATCTTTTGATATAATTAGAGAACCATCATTAATTTTAAATTCTGTAATATTTTGCCATTCTAAATTTTCTAAAGGAAAATATTTATTTAAAAAGTCTCTTCCATATTTTATAACCATTTCACCTCTTAAAGGATCATACCTCTGAGAAGTGCTATCTTCAGATTGCTCGATTACATCTGTGCCGTATAAACTATCATATAAACTCATCCATCTTGCATTGGCAGCATTCAGTGCATACCTTTCATTCATGATTGGGACCACTAATTGTGGCCCAGCTATGCTAGTTATTTCTTCATCAACATTACTTGTTTTGATTTTAAAATCAGGACCTACTTCTTTTAGATAATCAATTTCTTTTAAAAATTTTTTATATTCTTCGAGATTAATTTCATTGCCTTTATTTGCAATGTGCCAACCATCTATTTTTTTTTGTAAATCTTGTCTTATTTTTAATAGGTTTTTATTTTTTGGAGCTAATTCATGAACCACTCTGTCAAAACCTTCCCAAAATTTTTCTGAAGAAATATTTGTATCTTTAAGTAATTCTTCATTAATAAAGCTAAGCAATTTATTAGAAACTGATAGATTGTGTATTTTTGTATATTGTTCTTTCATAGCACCCATTTTACCTCATCTATATATTTGCCGAGAGTTTCGCTCCATTGGCAAGATTAAATCTCTTTCTAGAGTGTTATGTTTATTATTGGTTTTTTTGCCTTAGAGTTTCCGGGCTGGTTGCTCTTCTGGCACTAATATACTTAGTCTCTACTAATAAGAATAACACTACTCGTTAATGTAATTATGTCAAATATTAATTATTTAAAACATTTTATTGCCTTTTTTCGTAATTAATTAATAATTTAAATTATTCATATGAAAAATTATTTAAATTTCGAAACTGATATTAAAAATTTAGAAGTCGAAATAGAAAAGCTAAAAGATCCATATAATCAAGATGGGCTTTCAGAAGTAGACACAAAAAAAATTTCTGAGTCTCAACAAGAAATAGATACAAGATTAAAAGAAATTTACTCTAATCTTGATCCGTGGCAAACGACCTTAGTTGCAAGACATGAGGACAGACCTAAAGCTAAGTTTTTTATAGATAACCTATTTGAAGATTTTATTCCATTATCTGGAGATAGATTTTATGGCGAAGACAAATCTGTTTTAGCGGGATTTGCAAAATTTAATGAAAAATCGGTTTTAGTTATAGGTCAAGAAAAAGGTGATAGCCTTGAAACTAGAATTAAAAGAAATTTTGGAATGATGAGACCTGAGGGCTATAGAAAAACTATTAGATTAATGAAGCTCGCAAATAAATTTAATATTCCAATAATTTCTTTTATAGATACTCCAGGTGCATACCCAGGCGTTGGGGCCGAAGAAAGAGGCCAAGCTGAAGCAATTGCAAAATCGATAGAATGTTGCATGTCGTTAAGTGTACCAACATTTGCTATCGTCATTGGGGAAGGTGGCTCAGGTGGAGCAATAGCATTAGCGTCGTCCAATAAAGTAATCATGTTAGAAAATGCAATCTATTCGGTAATATCTCCAGAAGGGTGTGCAACTATTTTATGGCGAGACCCTAAAAAAACACTTGATGCAGCGAAAGCAATGAAACTATCTTCAAAAGATCTTTTAGAATTAAAAGTAATTGATGAAATTATTCCAGAACCAGTTGGTGGAGCTCACAGAGATAGAGATTTGATTTTAGATAATGTAAGAAAATCTATTGAAAGTAACTTAAATGAATTCTTCAATATGAGTGGAGATGAAGTTTTAAATCATAGAAAAAATAAATTTTTAACCATTGGAAGATCAAAAGGATTTGTTAGCCAATTAGATGACTTAGGTTCACTAAGTGTGAAAAAAAATAAGATTTATGCATTTGTTGAGAATTTTTTTAAATCAAAAATGAATTTAGGAATTTCTTTTGGTATAATGGTTTTACTGGGCTACTTAATATTTTTTTTATAAAGCACCACAACAGTTTTTAAATTTTTTACCTGTAGCTTCACATTTTTCATTTCTTGAAATTTTTTCACCTTTTCTTTGAATTATTAGGCATTTAGGATTATTAGATATATCTTTTACTGCTGCATTAGAGTTATTTTCAATTGGCTCTTGTACTATTTTTAAATTAATTAAAATTGTTACAAAATCAATTTTTAATTTATTTAATAAATTTTCAAAAAGATGAAAAGCTTCTTTTTTATATTCAACTAATGGATCTCTCTGACCATAAGACCTAAGTCCTATAACCTGTCTTAATTGTTCAAGGTATTGAATATGCGACTTCCAATTTAAATCAATGCATTGAAGAAAAATTTTTTTTTCAATTTCCTTTGCTTTTTCTTCATGCAGCATTTGAATTCTTTCATTTCTTGATCCTAAAAATTTAGAATTAATTTTTTCTTTAAAATCTTCATCTTTTAAATTAATTAAATTTTCAAATTCATTATCATCGACACTTTTTCCAAGTAAAATTTTTAACTGGTTGTTAAATTCATTGCTCTTAGTTTTTGACAACTTTTGAGCCTTTAAGCTAATTAAATGACCTGTAATTTCTGATAAAAATTCATCTGAATAATCAAAAACTTTTTCACTATTCATTACATTATTTCTTTGAGAAAATATTACATGTCTTTGATCATTTAAAACGTCATCAAATTTAAGTAAATTCTTTCTTATGTCAAAATTTCTTGCTTCAACTTTTTGTTGTGCTCTTTCAAGTGCTTTATTAATCCAAGGATGGTCAATGCTTTCCCCATTTTTTAAGCCAAGCTTTTGTAAGATGTTATTCATAGATTCTGAGCCAAAAATTCTCATCAGGTCATCCTCTAAACTAACATAAAAAATTGAACTTCCTTCATCTCCTTGACGCCCAGCTCTTCCTCTTGCTTGGTTATCAACTCTCCTAGATTCCATTCTTTCAGTACCAATCACATATAATCCACCTAATGATTTGATTTGGCTCTTGTTTACTGAAAGTTCTTGGTTGGGTTGACTTCCTTTTTTCCCACCCAGCTGTATATCAACTCCTCTTCCTGAAATACTTGTTGTAATTATAACTGAGCTCTTTTTTCCTGCATTTGCTATAATTTCAGCTTCGTTTTCATGATTTTTTGCATTTAAAACAACATGTTTTATTTTTTCATAGTTTAGTAATTTTGAATAAATTTCAGACTTATTAATACTGGAAGTAAAAACTAAAATCGGCTGTCCTTTTTTATGGCATTCAATAACTTTTTCAATGATAGCTTTATTTTTTTCTAGTTCTGTTCTAAAAATTTGATCGTTCCAGTCTTTTCTGATCATTTTTTTATTGGTAGGGATAATAACAACAATTAAATTGTAGATTTCAAAAAATTCTTGAGACTCTGTTGCTGCTGTTCCAGTACATCCAGAAATCTTGCCATAAAGTTTGAAATAATTTTGATAGGTTATAGATGCAAGAGTTTGGTTTTCAGCCTGCACGTCTATTCTTTCTTTAGCTTCTAGAGCCTGATGAAGTCCATCTCCAAATCTTCTTCCTTCTAAAATTCTTCCAGTAAGCTCATCGATAATTTTTAATGTTCCATCTTTGACTATATAATCTTTGCCTTTTTCAAATAAATGATTAGCCCTTAATGACTGATTGACATGATGAACTAAGCTCAGGTTTTCAGGATCATAAAAGTTATTATTTTTTAAAATTCCCGCACTAGAAAATATTTCTTCAACATTATTTATACCATCATTTGTAAGTAAAATGTTTTTATCTTTTTCATCAATTTCATAATGTTTTGATGTTAATTTTTTAATTAACTTATCGATTGCAAGATATTGTTCTGTTTTATCTTCAGCAGCTCCAGAAATTACTAATGGAGTTCTAGCTTCATCAATTAAGCAAGAATCTATTTCATCTACAATAGTGTAAACGTGTCCTCTTTGGACCATTTGCTCTTTAGAGAGCTTCATATTATCTCTTAGATAGTCAAATCCTAGCTCACTATTAGTTGCGTATGTAATATCAAAATTATAATTTTCTTTTCTTTCATAATCATCTTGTTCATTATTTATATAACCAGAAGTTAAACCTAAAAATTTATAGATCTCACCCATTTCTGAAGAATCTCTTTTAGCTAGATAATCATTAACAGTAACAATATGAACACCATTACCACATAAGGCATTTAGGTAAGCGGCAAGACTTATAGTAAGTGTCTTACCTTCACCAGTTCTCATTTCAGCAATTTTACCTTCATGCAGCACAACGCCACCTATTATTTGAACATCATAATGTCTTTCATTTCTAGTTCTTTTAGACGCCTCTCTTACGAGTGCAAAAGCCTCAGGTAATAATTCATTGATATCTTTGCCTTCATTAAGTTTTTTTTTTAACTCTAATGTTTTGCTAGGAAAATCTTTATCCGAAATGTCTTGAACGATATTCTCAAAAGAGTTAACTTTTTCAACAATTTTGGCAATTCGATCAAGCTCTTTTTGGTTACTTGATTTAATGAACTTTGATAAAAAATTTAAAGGATTAAGCATCTAGTTTTTTTGGTATACAATTAATTATAACTTTTAATATAAGTATTAAATGAATATTTTAAATAGATGGCAATAAAATTTAAAAACTTTGAAAATTATCTAAATTTAAAGTCAAAAATGAGTGACTTTCAAGATTTAGATCACATTGATGGATTATCGATATCTACTATTTGTGCAAATTTGTACAATAAACCAAGAGATGATTTGGTTATGTTTTATTTTAGAGATGGGGCTAACTATGCTTCTGTATACACACAATCAAAAATTGTCTCAGAAAATATTAAATGGAATTTAAATATAAAAAGTAAAAAAATAAAATCTCTTATTGTTAATACTAGAAATGCCAATGCTTTCACTGGCGAAAATGGTTACAAAGGTTTAAAAGAAATTGCAAAAGAAGCATCTATTCAATTATCAAAAAAACAAAAAGAAGATGAAGATTATCCAAAAAATATATCTGATAATGAGATTCTTTTTGGATGTACAGGAACAATAGGTGAAAAGTATCCAACAGAAAAAATTAAAAATAATATTCCAGAATTAATTAAGAAAATTAAGTACACCCAAAACAAGCTTATCTGGATGAAGGCAGCACTTGGTATAATGACAACTGATTTGAAACCAAAACTTGCAATGGAAGAGTGTGAGATTGGAAATAAAAAAGTAAAAATTTATGGAATAGCAAAAGGTTCAGGAATGATTTTTCCAAATATGGCAACTACATTAGGTTATATTTTTACAGATGCAGACCTTTCAAATGACATCTTAAGTAAATTGCTTAAAAAAAACATTGATACAACTTTTAACGCAATAACGTGCGATGGAGACACAAGCACAAATGATATGGTCTCAATTTTTTCAACAGCTAAGGTAAAAAATCCAACTATAAATAATATCAATGATAAAAAGATAGTTAGTTTTGATAAAGCTTTACACTCTGTGTTATTAAACTTATCAAAAAGAATAGTTGCAGACGGTGAGGGTGCTAGTAAATTTATAACAGTTAATATTATTAAATCAAAAAACGATAATGATGCTAAAAAAATTGCATTTTCCATTGCAAATTCAAAACTTGTTAAAACAGCTATTGCAGGCGAAGATCCAAATTGGGGAAGAATTATAATGGCTATTGGTAAATCTAGCGTTGATATAAATTTAAAAAAACTATCAATTCAATTTGGTAAAATAAAAATTATAGAAAAAGGACAACTTGTGAAAAATTATAAAGAGAGTGATGTTGCAAATTATATGAAAAACCAATCAATAGATATTTCAATAAATCTTAATATGGGTTTAAAAAACTTTACGGCTTACACTATGGATTTGACAAAAAAATATATAGAGATCAATGCTGATTATAGAAGTTAATTGGATATTGAATTAAGTATATTAATCACTAACTATACTCAATGATCAAATACAGGCTTATTTGTGAAGATTGTGAAACTACTTTTGATAGCTGGTTTTCTTCTTCTAAAGAATATGAGAGATTAAAAAAAAAAAAATTTATTAACTGTCATATTTGTAATTCATTAAGTGTAGAAAAAACTCTAATGTCTCCAAGTGTATTTATACCAAAGCATGATTCTAAAACTGATAGTGAAATTCAAAAATATAAAAAAACAAAGAAAGTAATTTTAAAATATCAAGAATTTATTAAAAAAAATTTTGATTACGTCGGTGAAAATTTTGCTCATGAAGCAAGATCCTTTCATTATAAAAATAAAAAAGCCTTGAAAGGGATTTATGGCACTTCAACAAAAGAGGACCTTAAAGAATTAAAAGAAGAAGGCATCGAAGTGGAAATAATACCTTGGATAAAAGATAATACGAATTAATTTTTTTTTAATTTAACAATATAGTTAACAGAGGTGTCATTACTAACCTTCCAACTATCATCTAATATATTAAACTTCATGCCGTCTAATTTTTTTAGAGATAAACTATTTTTTTCTGAAATCTTTATTAAATCACTAGGTTTAACAAATTTTTCCCAATCATGAGTCCCTATAGGTAACCATTTTAAAATATATTCAGCTCCTATGATTGCAAAAGCATAAGACTTTAGAGTTTTATTTAAAGTTGCCACAAACATTATACCATTTTTTTTTAACAGTTTTGCACTCTCTTTAATAAAAAAATCTATATTTTCAACATGTTCAACTATTTCCATATTCAAAATTACATCAAATTTTATATCAGTTTTTAACTTTTCTGGTGATGCAACTTTATAGTTTATTTTAAGTTTGTTTTTTTTTGCATGAAATTTTGCAATTTCAATATTTTTTAATGAAGCATCTATACCAACTACATTAGCACCCAGTCTACACATTGGCTCAGATAATAACCCTCCACCACAACCAATATCTAGCAAGTTAATTTTCTTTAATGGCCTTTCTGAGAGTTTAATTTTGAAATCTTTAATTATATTTTCTTTTATATATTTAATTCTTATAGGGTTAAAATTATGCAGAGGTTTAAATTTGCCATTAGGATTCCACCATTCATCAGCAATTTTAGAAAATTTTTCTATTTCTTTTTTATTTATTGAATTCATAATAGATGACTTGTGGACATAACAATTAAGATGTATTTTATCAATATTAATTAAACAAAATTATCAATGAAAACGGTCGTATTAAAATTTGGTGGAACTTCTGTAGGAAATATGGATAGAATTAAGAATGTAGCTAAAATTATAGCCACTTATAAAAAAAAAAATTTAGGAGTAATTGTTGTTTCTTCTGCAATGAGTGGGATAACTAATCAATTGATTAAACAAACAAAAGAATTAAGTAAAAATTTTGATGCAGCCGAATATGATGTTTTGTTATCTACGGGCGAACAAGCAACATGTGCATTAATTGCTGGCAGACTAAAGCATCTTGGGTTTAAAGCTAGATCATGGATGGCTTGGCAGGTGCCAATTATTACTGAGGGCCCATATAGTTCATCAAGAATTAATAAGATTAACAAAAATAAAATACTCAGTTTTATGAAGTTGGGAGGAATACCAATCATTACTGGCTTTCAAGGAATCAATTCAGAGGATAGAGTTACCACATTAGGTAGAGGAGGAACTGATGCTTCAGCAATAATGTTAGCAAAATTTTTTAATGCCGAAACCTGCGATATTTATACAGATGTAGATGGTGTGTACACAACAGATCCAAGAAGTCATTTAAAAGCAAAAAAAATTGATAAAATTTCTTATGATGAAATGCTTGAAATGGCATCTTTAGGAGCAAAAGTTATGCAGCCAACATCTGTGCAAGATGCTAAATTAAATAATATAAGCTTTTCAGTTAAATCTTCATTTGTAAAAAAGAAAGGCACTTTAATAACAAACAATAAAAAAGCTTTTAGTGATCAAATAATAACAGGAATTACATCCACAAAAAATGATGCTAAAGTTACAATGATTGGTGTTAAGGATAAACCTGGTGTTGCAGCTTCTATTTTTAAACCTTTATCACTTAACCAAATAAATGTAGACATGGTTGTTCAAAACATTTCATTAAACAGTAAAGAAACAGACTTAACTTTCACTATTAAATTGGAAGATTTAAAAAAAACTGAGAAAATTATAAAACAAAATAAAAAAATCTCTTTTAGAAAGTTTACATATGATACTAATGTCTCTAAAGTATCAATCATAGGAGTTGGGATGATTACAACACCTGGAATTACTTATAGAATGTTTCAAGCACTAGCATCGAAAAAAATTAATATTATGGTTATTTCAACATCTGAAATAAAAATTTCAGTTTTGATATCTAACAAAAGTGTAAAAAAAGCTATAGCAGTCCTTCACAAAGAATTTAAATTAGATTAAATAATGAGCTTAAGACCATTTAGAGATATTCATAGAAAAAAAACAAAAGTTATAAATGTTGGTGATGTAAAAATAGGTGGAGATAATCCTATTTCTGTTCAATCAATGACAAATACATTAACCACAGATATTCAAGCAACTATTAAACAAATTAATGATATTCATGAAGAGGGCGCCGACCTAGTTAGGGTTTCTTGCCCAGATGAAGAATCTTCTTTAGCACTTAAGGAAATTACTAAGAATGTTTCTGTACCAATAATTGCTGATATTCATTTTCATTACAAAAGAGCCATTGAAGCCGCAGAAAATGGTGCAAAATGTTTAAGGATTAATCCAGGTAATATAGGTGATAAATCAAAAATACATGATGTATTAAGTGCAGCCAAAAATAATAACTGTTCGATAAGAATAGGAGTCAATGCGGGCTCACTTGAAAAAGATATTTTAGAAAAATATAAGGAGCCATGTCCTGAGGCTTTAGTTGAAAGCGCACAAAGAAATATCAAAATTCTTGAAGACCAAGATTTTTTTAACTTTAAAATTAGTGTTAAGTCGTCAGATGTTTTTTTATCTATGGCTGCATATCGTCAACTTTCACATATTACAGACTATCCTTTGCATCTAGGAATTACAGAAGCTGGTAGTTTTATATCGGGGAGTATTAAATCTTCGATAGGTTTAGGATCACTTTTGATGGATGGAATAGGTGACACAATAAGAATTTCATTATCCGATGATCCAGTAAAAGAAATTAAAATAGGCAATGAGATATTAAAGTCACTTAACTTAAGGAATAGAGGTGTGAGAATTATATCCTGTCCATCTTGTGCAAGACAAGCTTTTCAAGTAATTGATACTGTCAAAACACTAGAAGAAAAACTTTCTCATATTAAAACTCCTTTAACTCTATCAATTATTGGTTGCGTAGTTAATGGACCGGGAGAAGCAGCAATGACCGACATAGGCATAACAGGAGGTGGAAAAGGGAGTAATATGCTTTATTTATCTGGTATTCAAAGTGAAAAAGTTTTATCAGAAGACATAATATCAAAAGTTGTAAGCGAAGTAGAAAAAAAAGCTGCCGAACTTGATAAAAAATTATAATGATACCTCTAAAAACTATTGAAGAATTAATATCTAAGCACTCCTTGTTGGAGAAGGAGCTATCAGCAGGTGATGTGGATAAGAAACTTTTTGCTGAAAAGTCAAAAGAATATTCAGATTTAAATGATGTAATAGATGATGCTAAAAAATATTCTTCATACGAAGAAGAAAAAAAAGATTTAGAAAAAATTTTAGGTGATGCTGATAGTGATGCTGAGTTTAAAGTAATGGCTGAAACTGAATTAAAAGACCTCAAGTCAGAAAATGAAACAATAGAAAAGAAATTAAAATTATTTTTATTACCCAAAGATGATGCGGATAAAAAAAATGCAATTATAGAGATTAGAGCTGGCACAGGTGGCTTAGAAGCAAGTTTGTTTGCTTCGGATCTTTTTAAAATGTATGAAAAAGTTAGTCATCAAAAAAAATGGGAATTAGAATTAATAAGTATGTCCCAGAGTGAAGCGGGTGGCCTTAAAGAAGTTATTGCATCGATTAGAGGAAAAAATATTTACTCAACTTTAAAATATGAAAGTGGAGTTCATCGTGTTCAAAGAGTTCCAGACACAGAAACTCAAGGAAGAATTCATACATCTGCTGCAACGGTAGCTGTTTTACCGGAAGCTGAAGAGGTTGATATAAAAATAAATGACTCTGATCTAAGAATTGATGTTTTTAGAGCTGGTGGCCCAGGAGGACAGTCTGTAAATACAACAGACAGTGCTGTTAGAATTACTCATATCCCAACTGGATTATCAGTATCTCAGCAAGATCAAAAATCACAACACAAAAATAAAGCAAAAGGAATGTTGATTTTGAGATCAAGATTGTATGAGCTGGAAAGATCAAGAATAGAAGGTGAGAGATCACAAGATAGGAAGAGCAAAATAGGAACTGGAGATCGCTCTGAAAGAATTAGAACATATAATTTTCCCCAAGGAAGGGTAACAGATCATCGTATTAATCTAACACTACACAAACTTGAGGCTTTCCTAGAGGGTGAAGCATTTGATGAAATGGTAGAAAACTTAACACTACAAGCACAAGAAGAGAAATTAAGCAATCTTACTTAAAATGAATATAAAAAGTATTTTAAATGAAGGAATAAGTATTCTAAAAAAAAACAAAATATCTAATCCTCAACTTGATAGTGAAATATTACTATCTAATTCAATCAAGAAAGATAAAAAACATATAATTTTAAACCCTAAGGAGCTTTTAAACTCAGAGCAGGCAGGGATATTCAAAAACTTAATTGAAAGAAGAAAAAAAGGGGAGCCAGTTGCCTACCTAATAAATAAAAAAGATTTTTGGAAGGATGAGTTTTTTGTTAATAAAGATGTGTTAATTCCAAGGCCTGATACTGAATTAATAATAGAGGAAGTATTAAAAATTTACTCAAAGCATTCACAGTTGCAAGTTCTTGACATTGGAACTGGTTCTGGATGTATCCTTTTATCTATACTTAAAGAGAGACCTAATTTTTATGGAACCGGAATAGATATCTCTAAAAAAAGTATAAAAGTAAGTAAACTCAATGCAAAACAACTAAACTTAACAGGTAGAGTAAAGTTTTTTCATTCTAGTATTGACAATTTTAAAATAGGGAAATATGATCTGATTGTTTCAAACCCTCCTTATATTGAATTATTTAATTTAAAATATTTGGAAAAAGATGTTATTAACTTTGAACCAAAGTTAGCTTTAAGTGGTGGGTTTGACGGGTTTTCAAAAATCAGAAAAGTTATTAATAAAGCAAAAACTCTGATTAAGAAAAATGGAAAATTTATTTTAGAGATTGGGTTTAATCAAAAAAATAAAGCTAAGAAAATATTAAAAGAAGAAGGTTTTTACGTAAACAGAGCCATAAGAGATTATGGAAATAATGATCGCTGTATAATCAGCACTAAAATTTAAATTAAAAAATAAAAATATGGTAACATTTAGAAGTAATAATAATAGAAGACCTCCATTTAGAAGTAACAATAATAGAAGACCTCCATTTAGAAGTAATAATGAAGGTTCTAAATTTTCTAATAATGATAATTTTAGAAGAAGCGTTCCGGGTAAAAATAACCATAATGCTTCAAAATTAATTGAAAAATATAATGAAATGGCTAGAGAAGCCTTAGCAAATGAAGATAGAGTTTTATCAGAAAACTATTTTCAGCATGCTGATCACTTTACTAGGGTTCAAAATGAGCAAGAAAGTTTTAGAATGGCAAGAGTTAATTCTTCCCCTGCAGCAATAACAAAACCAACAGAAGCTGAAGCCAAAAGTGAAAAACTAGTTAAAATAGACGAAGACATGGAAAAAAAAATTATTCCTGAGCCGTCAGTTAAAAAAGTTATAAAAGATTCAGATAAAAAAATAGTAGAGAAAAAGTCTGCAACTATTTAATTTAAACCAATAATTAATTCAGATTTCAAAACATCTAATTTAATTTTAACTACTTCAAATATTTTTCTGTCTGCACTCTTAAGAATTTTTCCAGAAGGCAATTTTAATTTTTGTGAGTTTATTTTTTTTCCATTTTTAATCACCTCATAATGTAAATGTGGGCCAGTAGATTTTCCTGTTGAACCAACATACCCAATTATCTGGCCTTGTTTAATCCTTAATCCTTCTTTTATTCCACGCGCAAAACTTTTCATATGAGCATAAATTGTTTCATAAGTTGAATTATGTTTTATCTTAACACAATTTCCACCACCACCACACCATCTAGCTCTTACTATAACTCCACTGCCAGATGCCATGATTGGTGTACCCATTGGTGCTGCAAAATCTGTTCCTTTATGCATTTTATTATAACCATCTATAGGATGTTTCCTCATTCCAAAAGCAGATGAAAGTCTTGCACCATTGATGGGTGTTTTCATTAATGCTTTTTCAACACTCTTACCATTTTCATCATAGTGACCTTCAATTCCTTTTTTATCAAAATAGTATAAAGAATTATTTTTTCCACTTAGTCTTA
>CAJQSF010000013.1 GCA_905612495.1 uncultured Candidatus Pelagibacter sp. | reverse complement strand
TACAAAAAACCTAACAGCATTAAAAGTAAAAGGACCAATATCGTCCATTCCCGTATCTTGAGCGATAAAAGTTGTTCCCCATATGAACGTACATAGTAAAGCACTAAATAATGAAGATGTTTTTGACATTAAAATCTATATAGCTAATTTATAAGCAAAATTTTTGCCTAAATTTTCTTTTAGATCATTATTAAATCTAGCTGCTTCAGCACCATCAATTATTCTATGATCGTATGATAATGAAAGTGGTAACATTGTTCTTGTTTCAAATTTTCCATTGATAAAAATTTGTTTTTTTTGTGCTTTACCCACTCCTAGTATAGCAACTTCTGGATAATTTATTATTGGTGTAAAAAATGAACCTCCAATTCCTCCAAGACTTGTAATGGTCATAGATCCTCCAAAGAATTCCTTCTTATCTATCTTTAGGTTTCTACATTGGTCACTTACTGTTTTCAATTCATTGCCAATATACGAAATACTTTTATTGTCAGCATTTCTAATTTTTGGCACCATCAAGCCATGTGGCGTGTCGACTGCAATTCCAATATGAAAATATTTTTTCACTGTTATCTTTCCATTTTCAATATCATCTATTGAAGAGTTAAAACTAGGAAACTTTTTTAAAGACACAACTAAAGCTTTAACAATAAAAGCTAATGGAGTAATTTTTTTTCTTTCACCTGTGTACATATCAGTAAGTGAAGTTCTAAAATCTTCCATTTCAGTTATGTCTGCTTCATCATGATTTGTTACATGGGGTATTGTAGTCCAAGAATTAACTAGATACGTAGAGGCTAATCTTTTAACCCTAGGCATATCTTTAACTTCAACTTCACCAAAATCAGAATGAGAAAATTCACTAACAATTTTTTTTGATTGAACTTCAGTTTTATCTGAAGTTTTATTAATTTTAGAGGATATAAAATTCTTTACATCATCTTCTACAACTCTTCCTTGTCTTTCACTGCCAACTATCTCATTAATATTAACCCCAAGCTCTCGAGCAAATTTACGTACTTTTGGACTCGCAGATGAAGCTTCTAAATTGTCTTTTTTTATCAAATTTTGTGTTTGTTTAATTTTTACAATCTC
Source organism: uncultured Candidatus Pelagibacter sp. (assembly GCA_905612495.1). GTDB lineage: Bacteria > Pseudomonadota > Alphaproteobacteria > Pelagibacterales > Pelagibacteraceae > Pelagibacter. The sequence continues at coordinate 4,629 of CAJQSF010000013.1, read as the reverse complement.
TTCTACTTGATCTTGATTTGAGACCAGTTCTGCTTCTTTAATAGTTTTTTGCTTTATACTCTTTTCTTCTTCTCCAGATTGCTCTACAGTTAATATTAAATCACCTTCTGAAACCCTATCTCCAACTTTAATTTTAACAGACTTAACCTTTCCATCAAAAGAAGCTGGTATTTCAACACTAGATTTGTCACTCTCAATTGTAATAAGTGGATCATTTTTGGAAACTGACTGGCCATTTGAAACTAATACCTCAATTACCTCAACGTCTTTAAATTCACCAATATTCGGTACTTTAATCTCATTATCTGACATCTTATAGTTTTGTTGGCATTGGTTTGCTGCCTTCAATATTATACTTCTTTATGGCTTCTTTTGCATGTTTTGATGCTATTAGCTGTTCTTTTGCTAATACACTTAATCCATAAGCAACAATATGCTCTTTATCAACTTCAAAAAATCTTCTAAGATTTTTTCTAGTATCACTTCTTCCATAACCGTCTGTTCCAAGAGAATAAAAACTTTTGTCGGTATAAGGTCTAATTTGGTCAGAATTCATTCTCATATAATCTGAAGCAGCCAAAATTGGTCCTTCTGTTTTTCCTAAGCACTGTTCTACATATGAAACTTTTTGGTCTTTATCTGGATTTAAAAGATTATATCTTTCAACTTCCATACCATCTTTTCTCAACTCATTAAAACTTGTGACACTCCAAATTTCACTATCTATTTGGTATTCATTTTGAAGAATTTCAGCAGCAGCCATCATCTCTCTCAATATTGTACCTGAGCCTAAAAGTTGAATTTTAGTTTTTTTATATCTGTTAAATTCTTTAATTTTATACATTCCTTTAAGAATTCCTTCTTCACAATTTTTATCTTTTGGCATACTTGGATGTGTATAATTTTCATTCATAGTGGTAATGTAATAAAAAATGTTCTCATTTTTTTCATGCATCCTTCTCAAACCTTCTCTAAAAATTACAGCAAGCTCATAATGAAATGTTGGATCATATGAAATACAATTTGGAATTGTGGATGCAATTAAATGACTATGACCATCTTGGTGTTGTAATCCTTCTCCTGCTAAAGTAGTTCTTCCTGCCGTTGCTCCAATTAAAAAACCTCTAGCCTGACTGTCACCACCTGCCCATGCAAGGTCACCTATTCTTTGAAAGCCAAACATAGAATAAAAAATATAAATTGGAATCATTTCAATATCATGATTAGTGTAGGATGTTGCTGCAGCAATCCATGATGACATTGCTCCAGCTTCATTAATTCCTTCTTCTAGAACCTGTCCAGTTTTTTCTTCTCTGTAAGAACTTAGCTGAGCAGAATCTTCTGGTTCATACTTTTGACCTTCGTGTGCATATATTCCTATTTTTTGAAAAAATCCCTCCATGCCAAAAGTTCTTGCTTCATCGGGTATAATTGGAACTAATCTAGGTGAAATATTTTTGTCTCTTAATAAATTTGTAAACATTCTAACTAATGCCATGGTTGTAGACATTTCTTTTTCACCCGTTGATACTTTCATAAAATCAAAAATATCTTTTGCTGGTGCTTTAATAGGTTTTGAATATGTTGTTCTTTCAGGTAAGAAACCACCAAGTCTCATTCTCTTTTCTTTAATATATTTAATCTCTAATGATTTCTCATCAGGCTTAAAATACTCGACGTTTTTTACTTGTTCATCTGTTAATGGGACGTCAAAACGATCTCTGTAGTACAACAAGTCATCAACATCTAATTTTTTAGTTTGGTGGGTAGTATTAACACTTTCTCCCGTCTTACCCATTCCATATCCTTTAATAGTTTTAGCTATAATAACTGTTGGGCTACCTTGGTTTTTTGATGCTTGATCATATGCTGCATAAACTTTATGAGGGTCGTGACCACCTCTATTTAATCTCCAAATATCTTTATCCGATAAACTGGTAACTAACTCTTTTGTCTCTGGGTATTTTCCAAAAAATCGATCTCTAACATACGCTCCATCTCTAGCTTTCATTGCTTGGTATTCACCATCTACAGTTTCGTTCATAACTTTAACCAAATGACCAGTTTTGTCATTAGCAATTAAAGAATCCCAATAAGAACCCCAAATTACTTTAATTACATTCCAGCCAGCTCCTCTAAAGCTTCCTTCTAATTCTTGAATAATTTTTCCATTACCTCTTACAGGTCCATCTAACCTTTGGAGGTTACAGTTTACAACAAATATTAAGTTATCTAACTTTTCTCTAGCAGCCAATCCTATTGCACCTAAAGACTCAGGTTCATCCATCTCTCCATCACCAAGAAATGCCCAGACTTTTCTCCCCTCATCTTTAATTAACCCTCTATTAATTAAATACTTCATGTACCTTGCTTGATAAATTGCAAGCATAGGTCCTAAACCCATTGATACAGTTGGAAACTGCCAAAACTTTGGCATCAGCCAAGGGTGTGGGTATGAAGAAAGTCCACCTGGTTTTACTTCTTGTCTAAAACTATCTAATTGTTTTTCATTTAATCTGCCTTCTAGAAATGCTCTAGCATAAACACCTGGTGCACTATGACCTTGGAAGTAAACTAGATCTCCACCGAATTTATTATTTTTGGCTCTCCAAAAATGATTCATACCTACATCGTAAAGTGTTGCTGCTGATGCAAATGTACCTATATGGCCACCCAGTTCTGGAAATTTTTTATTGGCTCTAACAACCATGGCTGCTGCATTCCATCTAATTAAAGATCTAATTCTTCTTTCAATATTTTGATCACCATTTGATTTAACTTCTGCTTCTGGTGGAATAGTATTAATATAAGGAGTGTGTTGCGTGTAAGGAATGTTTGCTCCTTCTCGATAAGCTTTATTAATTAATTCTTTTATCAAAAAATGAGCTCTTTGATTTCCATCTTTTGCAACAACTGCAGACAAAGATTCTAACCAATCTTGAGTTTCTAAAGGATCAATATCGTTATTATTTGTAACCTGAATTATTGTTTGTTTTTTTTCTTCAACTGGGTTTTGTTGAATAGTTTCTTCTTTTTTTTCATTCTCTAAAACTGATTCAGCTTGTTTAATAATACTTTCTGTATCTTTGGGGATTGGTTTTTCTAGAGAGCTCTCTTTTGAAGACTCAATACTTAATAATAAATCACCCTTGGAAACTTTATCACCCACTTTAACATTTACAGATTCTATCTTTCCCGAAATTGTTGATGGAATTTCGACGCTAGATTTATCACTTTCAATAGTAACAACAGAGTCATTTGAATTTATTTGATCTCCAGGCTTTACTAAAAGTTCAATAACTTCAACTTTTTCAAATTCACCAATATCTGGAACAAGTAATTTTTCGCTCATTATTTAAATCGATTTATATACCTAAAAAAAAATATATCTCTTAATATTTTAGCACACTATTAAGCTTTTTTATGTACACCTGTATTTTTATTGAAGAAAAAACTTTAAAAATAACTAAAAGATAAACTTTTAATTTCTTTCAATACACATAGCTATTCCCATTCCACCACCAATACAAAGAGTGGCACAACCTTTGCTTTTACCTTGTCTTACCATTTCGTGAATAAGGGTTACTAAAATTCTAGTTCCTGAGGCTCCAATCGGATGTCCTAATGCAATTGCACCACCGTTCACATTTACAATTTCTTTAGGGATTTTAAGGTCTCTAATTACAGCAATACTTTGTGCTGCAAATGCTTCATTTATTTCAAACAGATCAACATCTTCAATCTTCCATCCTGCTTTTTTTAAAGCCATATTCACAGCTGGAATTGGGCCTAGCCCCATCAACGAGGGCTCAACACCACAAGATGACCAAGACACCACTTTAGCTAATGGCTCTATTTCTCTTAGCTCAGCCTCTTCTCTAGACATCAATATGGTTGCTGCTGCTCCATCATTTATTCCTGATGAGTTACCTGCGGTAACTGTTCCATTTTCTTTAAAAATAGTTTTTAATTTTTTTAAATCTTCTAAGTTTACATTGCCTCTTGGATGTTCATCTTTCTCAAAAAGAAAATTTTTATCTTCTGTATTAATACTTAATTTGATTAACTCATTTTTAAACTTATCTTCGCTTATGGCTTTTTGAGTTTTTTCTTGAGAATTTAATGCAAACATATCTTGTTCGTCTCTAGAGATTTGGTACTTATCTGCTACATTTTCTGCAGTAACGCCCATGTGATAGTTATTAAATGAGTCTGTTAGTCCATCATTGACCATCGTATCAACTAATTTATTTTCAGATAATTTTTTATTTTCTCGATAAAAAATTGTATGTGGTGCTCTAGACATATTTTCTTGTCCACCAGCAACTATAATTTTACTTTCTCCCAATTTAATAGATTGGTAGCCTGAAATTACAGATCTTAATCCAGACCCACATACTTGATTAATTATATGTGCTGGTTTTGAAACTGGAATTCCAGCATGAATAGAAGCTTGTCTTGCTGGGTTTTGTCCTAATCCTGAAGTGAGAACATGTCCCATAATCACCTCATCAATATCATCAGATTTTAATTTTGATTTATAGACAGATTCTTTAATAGCTAGTGCACCTAGTTTATCAGCACTAAGACCTTTTAAAGATCCTTTATATGTGCCTATAGGCGTTCTTA
>CAJQSF010000012.1 GCA_905612495.1 uncultured Candidatus Pelagibacter sp. | reverse complement strand
TTTTAAACCGTGAAGTATAGATTCACCTATGATAAAATGACCTATGTTAAATTCAACAATTTCTTTAAGCTTAGATAAGATTGCAGTAGTTTTGTAATCGAGGCCATGGCCAGCATGAACTTCTATCCCAATTTTTTTTGCAAGTTCACAACACTTCTTAATTTTTTTATATTCGTAAGTGTGATTTTTTTTATTCTTAACCAAATCTGAAATTTTCCCTGTATGAAGCTCAACACAGTTAGCATTTAATTTTTTTGCAATTTTGATGTCATTTAAATTGGGATCAATAAACAAGCTTGTTCTAATATTTTTTTTTTTAAATTGACTAATAATTTTTTTAATTTTATTTAAGTTTTTTGATAAATTTAAACCACCTTCAGTAGTTACTTCTTTTCTATTTTCGGGAACTATACATATAAAATTGGGTTTATTTTGTAAGGCTATCTTTATTATATCCTCATTAAATGAAATTTCTAAATTAGTTACGATTTTTTTATTTTTACAAATCTTAACAACATCTAAATCACGTATATGTCTTCTGTCTTCTCTTAAGTGTATTGTTATAGAGTGAGCTCCACATTCCATGACGTGCTGAGCAATACTAAGGGGATCAGGGTGGAAGGAACCCCTTGCATTTCTAATTGTTGCTACATGATCAATATTTACGCCTAATCTTTTCATTTTATAAATCTACTTCCAGGTACCGTAATAAGAGTTTTTTTAAGTGTCTCTGGAAGCTTATTTTTTCTGAATGTAGGTACATCAATTTTCATGTGTGAGATAATATTCTTTTTTATCTTTAAAGTTTTTTTGGCTGATCTGTCTATAATGGATGCAAAGCCGACTAGTTTAGCACCTGCTTTTGTAATTAATTTTACACACTCTAAACTTGATTTACCGGTTGTTATAACATCCTCAATAATAATAACCTTTGAGCCTTTCTTAATATGAAAGCCTCTTCTTAACGTAAATTTACCATCAACTCTTTCACAGAATATTGTTTCTTTTTTTAATAATTTTCCAATTTCATATCCAATAATAACACCTCCCATCGCTGGAGCTAAAATTAAATCTATAGACTTAAATTTTTTTTTAATTTTTTTAGCTAATGAAGAACAAATATCTTCTGCTAAATGTGGAAAGCTTAATAATTTTGCACACTGGATATACTTTGCTGAGTGCAAACCTGAGGAAAGTATGAAATGACCCTCTATAAGTGCGTTAGTTTTTTTTAAAATATTTAAAGATTTTTTGTGTGAAAGCATTACGTTCCTTTAACCAGTTATCCTCGTGTCTAATGATTTTAAATTTTATCTCCTTTTGTTTTAACTCACTGATGAAATTTGTAAAGTTCTTCAGGTCTCTTATAATTAGATTAAATTTAAAATTAATATAATCTTTAGACTTTTCCTTCATTTCAACACTTGATATATTTAAACTATGCTGACCAAGTAAAGTTGTTATCTCGCCTAGTTTTCCTGGTTTATCAGGTAAAGAAATCCATAAGGTGGTGTTATATTTTTTGATTCTTTGAGCCTTCTCTTCTCCTTTTTTATACCAATATTTTCTGATTGCCGATCTTGCTTTTCCAGTTTTTGTAATAGGTATCCAGTGCAATGATGGTGATTTATTTGTAGAAGTAATGATATCCACAACGTCCCCATTATAAAGGATGCTCTGTAACTCACTGTCATTACCATTTATCTTACAAGCTATAGTGCTATTGCCGATTTTAGTATGTACAGCATATGCAAAATCAATCGGAGTTGCATCCTTTGGTAATTTAATTACAGCTCCTTTTGGAGTAAAGCAAAAGACATTTTCCTGAAACATTTGTAGCTTAGTATATTCATAAGAGTGTTCTGGGTTTTCATTCTTATCGATAATCTCAACTAAATCGGCAAGCCAGTCATACTCTTTCCAAGTTAAGGAGTTGAATTTTTCAGAAGATTTATACTTCCAGTGAGAGGCAATACCTCTTTCTGCATACTCGTGCATTTGTAAAGTTCTAAGTTGTATTTCAATTGGTCTTCTGTTGGGTCCTATAATTGAAGTATGCAATGATTGATATTTGTTAATTTTAGGAGATGAAATATAGTCTTTAAATTTTCCAGGTATACAATTCCATTCTTTGTGAAATATCCCAAGGGCTTTGTAACAGTCTTCAACATTATCAAGTATTATCCTAAATCCAATGATATCTGAAATTTGCTCTAGTGATATTCTTTTTTTTTGAACTTTTCTCCAAATAGAAAATGGTGTTTTCTCTCTACCAATAATTTTAGCATTTATTTTGTTGCTATTAAGCAATCTACTGAATTGCAATGAGATTGAGTTAAAGCTATTTACTTTATTGTCTTTTATTTCATCTAATCTTTTTTTTATAAGTTCTCTTGCGCTATTATTTAGAACTTTAAAAGATAAATCCTCTAACTCATCTCTAATTCTATGCATCCCCATTCTGTCTGCTAAAGGTGCGTAAATTTCCATAGTTTCTTTTGCAATACGTTCTTTTTTTTCAATTTTTAAAATTGATTCAATAGTTCTCATGTTGTGTAGTCGATCAGCAATTTTAACAAGTAAAACTCTAATATCTTTTGAGGTTGCTAAAATTAATTTTCTAAAATTTTCTGCTTTTGATATAGATGTAGCTTGATTTTCAAAGACTGATATTTTTGTTACGCCGTCAACTAAATCAGCAACTTCTTGTCCAAACTCATTTTTTATAGTTTCGTAAGTAGCGTGCGTATCTTCAATGGTGTCATGAAGTAGTCCTGTTGCTATCGTTGCACTATCTAGCTTTAGCTCTGTTAATATGTTTGCTACAGCTATAGGATGTATTGAATATGGGTCGCCAGAATCACGTTTTTGATTTTCGTGTGCTTTAACAGCAAATTTATAAGCTTTATTTAATTTTTCCGGATTTAAAAATTTATTATATAATTTAACTTTGTTTATTAATTCTTCAGAATTAAGCATCCTTAATTATAACATTAATTTATATTTGTTTAATAGACCTTAAGTCACTAACCGGTAATGAGTTTATCAAATTAACTATATTAATCTTAGATTTTGGATGTTTCCATGATTTATCCACTTCAAATAGAGGTAATAATACAAAATTTCTTTTATTTATTCTAGGGTGTGGCAAAATTAATTGCCTATCTTTTTTGTTTAGTATTTTTTTGTCATAATCAATAATATCAATATCACATACTCTTGGTGCATTTTTTTTAGACCTAACTCTACCTAATTTTAACTCAATTAGATTACAAATTTTTAATAATTTCATTGGAGCTAAGGTTGTTTTAATCTTTATAATAATATTGATATATTTAGGCATAGAAGGGTCTGGCCAGGATTCAGATATATAATTAGATGAAGACTTTAAAATTTTAATTTTATTCTCTTCTAATTCAAATTTAGTTATTTCAATGTTGCTAATTTTATTTCCTAAATTTGATCCTATGGCTAGGTATGCTAATTTAGCTAGATTTTCTGATGTGTCTTGCTTTTTCACGATTCCAATCTTTATTTTTTTTAGTCGCTCTTTTGTCGAATTGCTTTTTCCCTTTAGCTACTGCTATTTCTATTTTAGCCTTGCCCTTTTTAAAATACATCTTTGTTGGAACGAGCGTTAAACCATCTCTCTGCATTTTACCAATTAATTTATTAATTTCTTTTCTATTTAATAAAAGTTTTCTTTCGTCCATTGGATTGTGATTTGAATAACTAGCTTGTTTGAAAGCAGCAATATGAGAATTAATTAAAACTATCTCACCATCTTTTTCTACAGCATATGAATCGGCTATATTAACTTTGCCATCTCTTATTGATTTGATCTCAGATCCTTTGAGTACAATTCCTGCCTCTATTAATTCTTCAAAAAAATAGTTAAAACTTGCTTTTCTATTTAAACAAATAATTTTTAAACCAGGATTGGTTTTTTTGTTCATTAGAGTAGGTTTGCTGATACTAAAGCTTTTTTAACAGCTTCCTTAGTTGGTTCTGTAAGCTTCACTAAAGGCAATCTAACATCGTCCTCACATAATCCTAAAAGTTTTGCTGCATATTTAACTGGGCTTGGGTTGCTCTCAATAAACATGGAATTATGAATTGGCTGAAGTATTTTATCTAATCTTTCTGCTTCTAATTTTCCTTCTTCAGAGTCTATTTTAGAAGATTTTTGAAAATCAGAACAAAGTTTTGGAGCTATGTTTGCTGTAACACTAATTGAGCCTACACCACCTCTTTTATTGAAATCAAGTGCATTGTCATCATTGCCAGTTAATTGAATAAAATTATTACCCATTTTAATTTTTTGTTGATCTACTCTATCAAGGTCTCCTGTTGCATCTTTAACACCTACAATATTTTTTAACTCAAACAACCTAGCCATAGTATCAACGGACATATCAATTACAGATCGTCCTGGAATATTATAAATTAGAATAGGTATACCAATCTGGTCATTAATAGCTTTATAGTGTTGATATAAACCTTCTTGAGTTGGCTTATTATAATAAGGAGTGACTATTAAAGCGGCGTCTGCACCAACTTTTTCAGCATGAGTGGTTAAGGAAATGGCTTCTTTTGTTGAATTAGAGCCAGTACCAGCGATTACTATGCTTTTCCCTTTGCTTTCTTGAATGCACAATTCAATAACTTTTTGATGTTCATCGTGGCTTAATGTTGGAGATTCACCGGTTGTTCCAGCAGGAACTAGGCCATTAGTACCATTGGTGATTTGGAAATGAATAAGCTTAATATAAGCTTCTTCGTCAAGCTTATCATTTTTAAATGGGGTTATTAAAGCAACATTTGATCCTTTGAACATAAATACTTATAACATAGTTTATCGATTCATTTAGTAAAATTTATGCTTAAAAATATATCATTTTATATAAAATTATTACTGCTGACATTATTACTTGTAGATAATTCAAATGCCATTGAGTTATCAATAATACCATTGAAAAAACCTATTTTAGATAAAATAACAAAACAAAGTAAATTAACACAGGGAATTATAAGACCTAAATCAAAACCCATTAAAAAAGTGGAAGAGCAAAAAATATCCAAAGAAATTTTAAGTCCTAAATCTAAACCCTCAAAAAAAATAAAGAAGTCAATCGCTAAGACAGTTGAAAAAAAAATTCAAAAAAATAACTCTATAATACCAAGAAATAAACCTTTAATAATAAATGAACCATCTACAGCAAAAAAAACAAGATCAAAATTTTATAGTCAGAGAGATTTTAATATTGCTAAAAAATCTGTTAAGGCTGTAGAAAAACGTCAATGGACAAATGCCTTATCTTTATCAAAAAAGGCTAAAGATAAATCTATTTATAATTATATACAGTGGAGATATTTATTAACGACAGGTAATCAAGCAAGTTTTTATGATTATTTGTCATTTATTAAACGTAATAAAAATTACCCTAGAATTGGTAGAATTCGTTATTTAGCTGAGCACAAACTTTCAACAGATAAGATTTCACCAAAAAAAATAATAGACTGGTTTGACTCAGGTGAGCCATTAAGTGGTTATGGAAAATTAATACTTGGAGAAAGTTTTATACAAACTGGTGATATTAAAAAGGGAACTTCTTTAATTAAAGATGGATGGATAAATGCAGATCTAAATAGAGCTAATATGAAATTTTTTAGAAAAAAATATAAAAAATATTTAAATGCAGGTGACTATATTAAACGAGCTGACTATTTAGCTTGGGAAGGCAAATCTTGGGATTTAAAAAGAATGTTGAGGTATTTGCCTAAAGACTACGAGTTACTTTATACTGCTAGACAAATACTAATGAGTAAATCATATGGTGTTGACAAAGCAATTAGAGATGTTCCATCTAAATTAAAAAATGATGCTGGATTAAACTACGATCGACTAAAATGGAGAAGAAAAAGAGGGAGAGTCGACGATTCACTAAAAATTATCACTAAACTTAAAAATAATAAAGATTATTTAGTTAGACCTGATAAATGGTGGACAGAAAGAGCAATTATGGCACGCGCTCTTATATATAAAAAAAGATATGAGTCAGCTTACAAGGTTACAAGTCAACATTCTCTTGATAAAAGTCCAGAATTTGCTGAAGCTGAATGGATGAGTGGTTGGATTGCTCTCAGTTTTTTAAAAGATCCAATTCTAGCAATAGATCATTTTAATAATTTTTATCAAAATGTTAGTTATCCAATAAGTTTATCTAGAGGAGCATATTGGCTTGGAAGATCTTATGAAAAAATTGGAGACCAAAAACAATCACAACAATGGTACGAAGAAGCAACCAAGTATTTAACAACATATTATGGTCAATTAGCTCATTTAAAAATCAAACCTAATGAAAAATTTGAACTTGAAGAACAACAAATGATTACAGATGAATATAGAAAATATTTCTATAAAAAAGATTTAGTAAAAATTATTTATCTTTTAGATGAATTGAATAAAACCAAATATACTAAAAATATTTTAAAACATATTGCAAACGATAGTGTAAGTAAGGGTAGTGAAATTTTAGCAGCCGAGCTTGCTTCAGATATTTCAAGATATGATTTTGCAATACAAATATCAAAAATAGCCTCTTATGAAAAAAGATTTCATAATGTTTTTAACTATCCAATTATAAGTACTCCTAATTATGTTAATGGTCGTAAAATACCTGAAACAGCATTTATACTTTCATTAATTAGACAGGAAAGTGAATTTGATATGTCTGCAAATAGTCATGCAGGTGCACAAGGATTAATGCAATTAATGCCATATACAGCAAAATTAGTTTCCAAACAAGCAAAGCTTCCATATTCAAAATCAAGATTAACATCTGACCCTGAATATAATATTAATCTTGGATCACATTATATAGCGGGTCTAATCTTACAGTATGATGGTGCCTACCCTTTTGCTACTGCGGCATACAATGCTGGCCCAAAACGAGTTAAATATTGGAGAAAAATTAATAAAGATCCTCAAAAAAACCAAGTTGATTTTGTAGATTGGGTTGAACTAATAAAATTTAAAGAAACAAGAAATTACGTTCAACGTGTTATGGAAAATTATAATGTTTATCGATACATATTAGAGAAAAAACCCATTAAAATGAAAGACTTTTTTAAAAATCATCCTTTATTTTAATGGCGGAAGCGGTGGGATTCGAACCCACGGTAGAGTTACCCCTACGGCAATTTAGCAAACTACTGGTTTAAGCCAACTCACCCACGCTTCCAATCAAATAAGGATATAACCGATTGTATTGAATTTTCAATATTTATAAAGTAATTCTTGAATAATATTATGAAAAATAAGTATTCAATATTTTCTTTAATCAAAAATGCTTTTTCTTACCACGAGAACTGGGGGAAAGCCTGGAAAGACCCTGTTCCAAAAAAAGAGTATGACGCAGTAATTATTGGTGGAGGTGGTCACGGTCTGGCTACAGCATATTATTTAGCAAAAAAACATAATATGAAAAATATTGCTGTTGTTGAAAAAGGTTGGATTGGTGGTGGTAATACAGGAAGAAATACTACAATCATAAGATCAAATTACTTATGGGATGCAAGTGCAGGCCTTTATGATCATGCACTAAAACTTTGGGAAGGTTTATCTCAAGAGATAAATTACAATGTAATGTTTAGTCAAAGAGGAGTAATGAATCTTGCTCATAATTTACAAGACATTAGGGATTTAAAAAGAAGAACACATGCTAATAGGTTAAATGGGATTGATGCTGTTTATTTAAGTACAGAAGAAGTTAAAAAATTTTGCCCTATTATTAATACATCTCCAAATATTCGTTACCCAGTATTAGGTGGAACACTTCAAAGAAGAGCTGGTACTGCCAGACATGATGCTGTTGCCTGGGGCTATGCACGTGGTGCTGATGAAATGGGTGTCGATATAATTCAAAACTGTGAAGTTAAAGGTATTAAGCGTAATGGAGATGAGGTTGAAGGAATAGAAACAACTAAAGGATTTATTAAAACTAAAAAAGTTGGAGTAGTTGCTGCAGGTCACTCAAGTGTACTAGCAAATATGGCTGGCTTAAGACTACCCTTAGAAAGTAAACCACTTCAAGCATTAGTCTCAGAACCTGTAAAACCAATTATTGATACAGTTGTTATGTCAAATGCAGTTCATGCCTATGTTAGTCAATCAGACAAGGGTGAACTTGTAATAGGTGCTGGTACTGATGATTATGTTTCTTATTCTCAAAAAGGAAGTCACGATATTGTTGAAGGAACCTTAAACGCAATTTTAGAGCTATACCCAATTTTTAGTCGAATGAGAATGCTTAGACAATGGGGTGGTATCGTAGATATTTGTCCCGACGCAAGTCCTATTATCAGTAAAACAACAGTAAAAGGTTTATACTTTAATTGTGGTTGGGGTACAGGCGGATTTAAAGCAACACCTGGTTCAGGAGATTTATTTGCACATACTATTGCTAATGACGAACCTCACAAACTTAATGCAGCTTTCAATTTAAATAGATTTGTTAGTGGTGACCTTGTTGATGAGCATGGCGCAGCGGCGGTAGCTCATTAATGTTTTTGATTACCTGTCCTTTTTGCGGTGAGAGAGAACAAAGCGAATTTAAAGCTGGTGGAGAAGCTCACATAATAAGACCAAAACAACCTACGGAATTAAGTGATGATGAATGGGCTGAATATTTGTTTATGAGAAAAAATATAAAAGGTGTTCAGTTAGAAAGATGGAACCACGCAAATGGATGTAGAAAATGGTTTAATGCGGTTAGAGACACCAATAATGATGAAATAAAAGCAATTTATAAAATGGGTGAAAAACCACCATCCATCTAATCCTATGTTAAAAAATTTAAGAGTAAAAACTAGTAAGTTTATTGATGAAACAACAAATGTTTCATTTAAATTTAATGGTAAAACTTATTATGGTTTTAAAGGTGATACCTTAGCCTCTGCTCTGTTATCAAATGATGTTCATTTAGTTGGAAGAAGCTTTAAATACCACAGACCAAGAGGAATAATGACAGCTGGCTCAGAAGAACCTAATGCAATAGTTCAAACAAACGATAATTCAGCTTTCACGGAACCAAATGTTAGAGCAACGGAAATTGAGATCTATGATGGTTTGGAGGCTTCCAGTCAAAACTGTTGGCCTAATGTAGATTTTGATATTGGGGGAATAAATAACTTTCTATCCCCTCTTTTACCAGCAGGATTTTATTATAAAACATTTATGTGGCCAGCAAGTTTCTGGGAAAAATATGAGTATGTCATTAGACATTCTGCAGGCCTTGGAAAATCTCCAACAGAGCCAGATCCAGATATCTATGATCACAGATACATTCACTGTGATGTGCTTGTGATAGGTGCTGGTATTACAGGAATTATGGCAGCAAAAACAGCTGCTAAAAATAATTTAAAAACTTTATTACTTGATGAAAAAACTGAACTTGGGGGCTCTACAATTTATCAAAATTCAGATTTTATAAAGATAAATGATCAAAGCACATCTACTTGGTTAGAAAATGAAATAACTGAATTAGAAAAATTAGATAATTTAGAAATTAAAACAAGAACAAGTGTTGCCGCTTATCATGGTTACAATTATTTACTAGCAAGAGAAAATTTAACAGATCATTTATCAAAAGATGATGCAAAAAATAAAGTTAGACAAAGATTGTTAAAAATCAGAGCTAAAAAAGTTATTGTTGCAACTGGCTCATTAGAAAGACCAATGGTATTCAATAACAATGATAGACCAGGTATCATGTTATCTTCTGCTATTAAAAAATATGCAGATTATTATGGTGTTGCTACGGGTCAGAAAAATATTTTCTTCACTAATAATGATACAGCTTATGAAAGTGCAATTTCTTTGAGTAATAAGGGCATCAAGGTTGAAGCAATAGTTGATATTAGAGAAAACTCTAATTCAGAATTTACTAAAGAAGCTGAAAATTTAGGCATAAAGATTTATAAAAATCACACAGTTGTTGACACACATGGTTATAAAAAGCTGAATAAAATCTCGATTATGGAATTATCTAAAGATGGTCAATCTTTTACTAACTCGAATAAAACTATACTTGATTGTGATTGCTTGGGAATGGCTGGTGGATGGACTCCCGCTGTTCATCTATTCACTCAATCAGGTGGCAAATTAAAATTTAGAGATCAAGATCAAGTGTTCATTCCTAATAAATACCCTTCAGATCAAATAAGTATTGGTTCATGTAATGGGGACTTTGAATTAGATGAAATTATAAAAAATACTTCAAAAAGTTTAAGGGAATTTTTAAATATCAATCAAACTGATTTTGATAATTTAGATACGAAATGCCCTAAAGATAAAATAGTAAGAAATATTTGGTTACTCCCATCGGATGAAGTTATTGGTAAAACAAAACCATTTGTTGATTATCAGAATGATGCCACAGCTAATGATATTAAACTTGCACTAAGAGAAGGTTTTAGATCTATCGAGCATGTTAAGCGTTATACAACAACTGGTATGGGTACAGACCAGGGTAAACTTGGTAATATGCATGCACTTGGAATTATTGCTGATACAACTGGTATTAAAGTTGGAGAACTTGGCACAACTACCTTTAGACCCCCCTACACACCACTAACCTTTGGTACAATGGTTGGTCGAAATGTAGGTGAATATTTTGATGCATTTAGAAGAACACCTATGAATGACTGGCATATTGAAAATAAAGCTGAATTTGAAAATGTTGGACAGTGGAAAAGAGCTTGGTACTACCCAAAAAATGATGAGACAATGCATGATGCTGTTCAAAGAGAAAGTAAAGCAGCAAGAGATGGTGCTGGTATTTTAGATGCTTCAACACTTGGTAAAATTGACATTCAAGGAACTGATGCTTCAGAATTTTTAAATAGAGTTTACACTAATGCTTGGTCGAAACTTGCTATTGGTAAATGTAGATATGGTTTGATGCTTAATGAAGATGGTATGGTTTATGATGATGGTGTAACAACGCGTCTTGACGAAAATCACTATATTATGACAACGACTACTGGTGGTGCTGCAAATGTATTAAGTAAGCTTGAAGATTACCTTCAAACTGAATGGCCAGAGTTAGATGTTTATTTATCATCAGTTACAGATCATTATGCAACGGCAAGTGTTTGCGGTCCTAACAGCAAAAAAATATTAAATAAAATAATTCCAGATTTAGATTTATCTGATGAAAACTTTCCTCATATGTCATTTAAAAATGCAAAGATTGACAATATAAAATGTAGAGTGATGAGAATTAGTTTCACAGGTGAGCATACTTATGAAATTAATGTTCAAGCAAATTTTGGTAAATCTCTTTGGGAAATGTGTATGGAAGCTGGAGAAGAATTTAAAATTACTCCCTATGGAACTGAAACAATGCACCTATTAAGAGCTGAAAAAGGATTTATTATTGTTGGTCAAGACACAGATGGAACAATGACACCAATTGACTTACAGATGGACTGGATTGTAAGCAAAAAGAAATATGATTTTATTGGAAAACGATCACTTTATAGATCAGATACGATGAAGGAAGACCGTAAGCAGCTGGTTGGTTTAATAACCGATAATCCAAGTGAAGTTTTAGAAGAAGGTGCGCAGATAGTTGCTAATACTAATGCAACACCAGTTGAAATGCTCGGTCATGTTACATCAAGTTATTACAGCCCAAACTTAAACAAATCTATTGCACTTGCTGTTGTTAGAGGGGGAAAAAATATGATGGGTCAAAAATTAATTATTGCAATGGAAAATAAGAATATTAACGTAACCATTGTTGATCCAGTTTTTTTTGACAAAGAAAATGTGAGGTTAAATGCTTAATTACAACACATCCATCAAACAAGATAAAATATACTCAGATTTAGAGATAAAAGAGATCAAGCCTATTATGAAATTAATTATAAGAGGCAAAACAAAAGATTTTATTACCGCTATTGGAAAAAATTTAAATATGATCTTACCAATTGAAGCTAACACATCTACAGCTGGTGAAGCTTTAACAGCTTTATGGTTAAGTCCAGATGAATGGATGTTAATTTCAAATAAAACTATAAGTGAAGAAACTAATACTTACGAAGTTGAAGATAATTTGATTAAAAATATCTCAAAAACTAAATTGGGTGCGATTACAGATGTCAGTGATCAATTCGTAATGATTAATATAAAAGGAAATAAAGTTTTTGATTTATTTGCAACAGGATCACCATTTAATTTTAATGAATTTAAGAATAAAAAAGGATCAGTTACTCAAACTATACTGTCTCATATTGATGTAATTATACATCTTACGGAAATAAATAACGTAAACTTATTCGTTAGACGCTCTTTTTCTAAGCATTTACACTCATGGCTAAATGATAGTGCGTCAAGGTTATAGACTTAATTTTTCTTAAATTTTTGGTATATGAAGAGTATGAAAAAAATACTTTTAGTGGTGCTATTAGCACTTTTACCCTTATCTCTTAATGCAGAATCTCAACTTAATCAGATCTTATCTTCTGGTGAGTTAAAAGTTGGAACAACAGGTGACTGGGATCCAATGAGTATGAAGGATCCAGCTACAAACAAATATGTTGGTTTTGATATTGATGTAATGCAAGAATTAGCAAAAGATATGGGAGTTAAAGTTACTTTCATACCTACAGAATGGAAAACAATAGTTTCAGGTATAACTTCTGGAAGATATGACGTTTCAACAAGTGTTACTAAAACAGCAAAAAGAGCTTTAGTTGCTGGATTTACAAATTCTTATTACAAATATGGAACAGTTCCATTGGTATTAAAGAAGAACCTTAAAAAATTTCCAACATGGGAATCTTTAAATAGTGAAAAAGTTACAATTGCAACTACTCTTGGAACTTCTCAAGAAGCGAAAGCAAAAGAATTTTTTCCAAAATCAAAATTAAAATCAATTGAGTCTCCTGCTAGAGATTTTCAAGAAGTTTTATCTGGAAGAGCTGATGGTCACATCACAAGTTCAACAGAAGCAAACAAGCTTGTTATTAAATACCCTCAATTAGCGATTGTACAAGATGGTGGTAAAAATCCAGCTGTATTAGCTATGATGGTTGATCAAAAAGATCAAGTTTGGATTAACTATGTTAATCAGTGGATTGAAGTAAAAAAAGCTTCAGGCTTCTTTGAAAACTTACTTAAAAAGTACAACTTAAAAAGCTTATAAAATTTCAATTTAGATATTTAAGGGTATAATTTAATTAGTGAAAAAACTAATTTTACTATTACCCTTAATATTAACATCATGTGGCACAGAACATGAGTGGGCCTGGTATATACTTTCTCCAAACAAGGTTAATGGTTTAACTAACTTAAAATTTCTTTTAAGTGGGATGGGTTTGACAATCTATATTTCAGTAATTTCAATTATAATATCAATGTTTTTGGGATTTGTAGTTGCAATACCTTCTTTAGCTAAGAATAAGTTTTTAACTTACATAAATATTGGATACGTTGAAATTGTAAGAGCTATACCATTGCTAGTTTTAATTTTGTGGGTTTACTACGGTCTTCCTATAATGACAGGATTAAGCTTTAGTCCATTTGTTTCAGGTATTATTGCATTAGCAATTAGCGAAAGTGCCTTTCAAGCTGAAATTTTTAGAGCAGGAATTAATTCAATTAAAAAATCACAATGGGAGGCTGGCTCATCATTGGGTCTAACTTTTTATAAAAGATTAAGATTGGTAATACTTCCACAGGCAATAAAAAATATTTTACCTGCACTCGGTAATCAGTTTGTTTATGTTTTGAAAATGTCTTCATTGGTATCAATAATTGGAATTGCAGATCTAACTAGAAAGGCTAATGAACTAGTTGTTTCAACATATAGACCTCTTGAAATTTATACGTTCTTAATTCTAGAATATTTAATTTTAATATTAATTGTTTCTTTCTTCGTAAGGAAATTAGAAAAAAAACTTAAGAAAGATGGAAATAACTAATGAATGAATTAAATAGCACAAACTATGATATTTCGTTTAGTGACGGTGTTGTTACATTTAAAAATATTAATACTACACTTGGTTTTGTTAGATATAATAAACAGGCTGAAGTTGAGTATATTTTCGTTAATCCAATCTTCAGGCGTAAAGGACTTGCTAAAAAGCTATTAAGTATTGTTGAAGAAAAAACTAATATTGAACCTACACCTCAAGACCCAGTCAGTCCTTTGGGTGAAAGACTATTCAAAACTATCAAATAAAAGATTAATTAGAAAGCTGGGGTACCGGGTAACAGAACGCCCCTTACAACTCTCCTACTTTTCTTTATTTATAATGCTGATTGGTGTTTAAATTGCTTTTATACGTAGCACAGCCCTAATTTTATTTTATAGGTACTACAAAGTTAGGAGTATAGGTTCTATGTTTGTCCGTAATTGAGTCGGTGATTCCAAAGTCTATTAGAACGCTTCCAGCTAATTTTGCGCCTTCTATTTCGCTTGGTATGCTTCCATATCCTTTTTTGCCAGAATTTGTTACGCAATCATATCTTAATGGATCGTCTGATCTTCTGATCATATTTGTACCTGGAACTTCAACGTTATAAGCTGCACGTTTATTAGTTAACTTACAGTTTCCGCTGCTACCATCACTAAAAGATAGTGTAACAGGCACAGTTGGATCATTAACAATAGAAGCACAAGAAACAAGTGCAGCTAAAGAAAGTATTGCGATGAAAGTCTTTAACATAATTTATAGATACATTTTTAATAGCTGGTTATCAAGTTTATAATAAGATAGTTGATCCACAATCAATCCGTAATTCAGCCCAAACTTCTGCTATTTGCGAAAGCAACTTTGTTACAAAATTAGGATTACAGAAGCACGGTCTGGGGCACCGGGTAACAGAACGCCCCTACACACTCTTCTACTTCTCTTTATTTATAATGTTGATTATTCTTTGAGTTACATTTGTTCGCACATAGCTCAAAATTTTTAATTTAAAATTTTCTTCTTTGCCTTAACAAATTCATCTTGTGTTATTACACCAGTATCTAATAACTCTTTTAAGTCTTTTATCTGACTAACAATATCACCTTTATCTGTACCATTAGATTTTTTAGTTTCAGTTTTTTTGTTTATATATTTTGACAATTCAAGTTTTTGATAATCTTTAATTCCTATATTTTCTTCTAAACTTACATGTATTAATGACTGTGATGACATAAAGTTATTCATAAATTTTTCATGTATAGGATATTTGTCTATATTAAATGGATGATATTCACTTGTATCTTCTGTTATAAATTTTGTTTTTGGACCTTCAAAAAATTTAGGGTTTATAGAGTGTGAATAACCATAAAACTTTGAAGATGCCGACCTTGAAAAAAAAATATGCTCAGATGTAAGCATAATCTTAGGTAACTCTATTGAATTTTCATGAATCCAACTAACTATTTTTTCATTTAGATAAGCAAACTCTTTATCATCTGGATTATAAATCTCTTTATTGATATCTGTGTGAGATATTATCATGCAATTTATTGTTGCTCCTTTGTGAAACAATTCTAACTTGTAATACTCAGGTCTTTTGTAACATCCGTCGTGTTTATTTACAAATACAACTTCATATAACCATGAATTTACATCTGCTATTCTCTTGCCACCTGTATTTAAAAAACTAAGCGATATACTTTCGACAATTTCCTTTTCATTAGCTTTGATTATAAAAATATATTCTCCTGTATAGTTGCCCCATCTCCATCCTGTTCTTTCAACAACTTCCCATACGCCATCACTCAAATCAATACTTATTTTATTATCTAAAATAACCTCATTAGTAATTTTTTCTCCTATTGAATATCTTTGTTTAATATCTGAATTTACGATTGTGGAAATCAAGGAACTAAATAATATTATTATTAAAATTTTTTTCAAACTAATTTAATATTTTTTTTTTAGCTTTCTTAAATTCTTCTTTTGAAATAACACCATCATCTAACAACTTTTTTAGACTATTTATTTGGCTAGCAATATCATCTGATTTCTTATTTTCTTTTTTCTTCTCAGTAATTTTAGGTTTAGTAGTATCGATTGATGATGTGCTGTTACCTAGAAAACCAAGTTCTTCTAATTTCGCCATAACCTCATTTTTTTTCCATCTACTTTTAACTCTAGAAACTTTACCTTTTCCAGTATTTATTCCATTTTTCCAAACGATAGTTCTTCTTCTTGCAAAAATTTTGCATTCTTCAGTAATCGTTCTCTCATAAAATTTCTCTGCATCTTGAGTGCACATAATAGATGCTCGGTTTTTGTTTAATGTTTGACAGTTACCTTCAGGACAATACCAGTAAGTTGACCAGATAGCTTTACCATTTTCTGACAATACTAAAAATATCATTGGTACTTGACCAGCAGGAGGTTTTATGTAATCCATAAATACATTAATATCAGGATCACCGAGTTTTAATTCACCTGCACCTTCATATTTGTCTGCTGCAGATGCAAGGTTGCAAAATAAGATAAAAAATATAATTCCTAAAACATTTTTCATGAATTAAAAAACTTAGCACAAAATCAACATACAATCTGTATAGAACTTTATATAGTTTCTAGGTTAAGTTGTAGCAACTTTGTTACAAAATTAGGTTTATAGAAGCACGGTCCAGGGCACCGGGTAACAGAACGCCCCTTCATACTCACCTACTTATCTTTATATATGATGATGATTATTCCTTAAGTAGACCTTTGGCACACTAGTGGCACAATTTATAAATTAATCCTAATTTAAGTTTTCTTTTATGAATTTTGCACTTTTAAGAAGCATTTTATTATCTATTTGATGTCCTAAGTTTTTTGGGCTTTCAAATTTAACATTATCTACAATTTGATTTATATATTTTTGAGAATTTTTCCACATCACAGTATTAACTTCTAAAGAAACAGGACTTGATGCAAAAGGTAGCCCATCTACAAAAAGTTTTTTTACTATTCCAAACTCTTTATCTGTTAAATCTTCAGCACCTTTCCTAAATGGATTTGATTTATCTTTTGTTCCTTGCCAGTAAAATTGAGGTGTATTTTTGTATTCTTCTAGATTAAATTTTTTTCCAGTAATTTTTACAAAATCATACGTTCCAATAGGGTATATAGTTTCAATTCCATCAATTTTATCAGCTGGAACAGGTAGCAAACCTCCTATTCCTCCACCAACTGCAACTGATACTCTGTCTGGATTTAAAAAAGTAAATCTTGCTGCAAATAAAGAGGATGATGAAAAACCAGTAAAAATAACCTTTTCATTTATACTTTGATTATTTTCTTTCAACAATCTTTCTCTTGCATCGTCAATCATGGCAATTAACTGCAAATCAATTCTTTTGTATTTATTATTATTTATTTTTATAGTGTCGCTATCTAATTGTGGAAAATAATAATGCCATTTTAAATTGGGTAGATCTTTTTCAATTTCTTTAGTAGCGAATGGAAAAACAGGCATTAATAAAGGAAAATTTAATTTTTTTGCAATATCAGAACCCAAAACCCAACCTAGAGACTTTTTAGCTTTACTAGTCATATCTTTTATTGATTTACCGTTACCAGTGTTATTTGACTCAACAATTAAATATTTTGCATCTGAAGTTTTTTTTGAAGTTTTTAACAAATAAGGAAAATTAAAACCTTTTTCTGGATTAGCTTTAACCACTATTGTTTTAGAATAAACATTACTACTCAGTAACAAACTCAGAACCACGATCCCTAAAAGTTTTTTCATTAATTTTTTTAATTAAATTTCCGAAATATTCCAAGTTCATTTTCCCACGGGGCTGAAACATCTCTACGTTTATAAAAGCACATTTCACCAGTACCTCTTATATCTTTAATATTTTTATAATCATGTTTTGTAAATTTCCATTTTTCTTTTGGCAAACATGTGACTTCAAAAGGGTCAAAAGGAGTATCTGATGTTGGTGTAAAGTAAACACTGTCTTGCATATCCGGACAACTTTTATTATTATGACCCCAATAGTCATCATTCTTTGGGTCCAATGTATTGTTTCTACCGTCACCATCACTACTCATCAAATCACTAGTTTTTTTTGTATTATGTACATATTTAGTATATTTTGGTGAACAGGTAAAAATACCTCCCATTGCATGAATAACCTCATGTAAAACAAAATATCCGAATTCACTTTTTTAAGAGGGTATTTTTTTTGATGTTTATTGAATATACTAAATATTGGAAAACCACCAGAGTAAGGCCATTCTTTAAAAGAATAATCTCCAAAATTAAAATAAATTTTTTTAGGGTTATTAAATCCTGCATTAACTATTGTTCTGCCAAAAACATTTCCACAACTTCCTGAGGGGGATTTTTTTACTTCTTTTTTAGTCTTATTTATTCTAATAAAGCTAATATCTAATTTTCCATCCTTTCTTCTGTCCCATTTTATGTTTTGAGCTATACCATTTTTAAAATCAGATTTTTCATTTGCTTTTTTTGTAGTTTTTAAAATATATTTATCAGATGCTTCTATCCATTTTTCTATAGCTCCATTAATGTCTCCTTCTTTATCTTTAGAGTCTTTTAAAAGTGAGTAAACAATATGAATTTGATAATCATCATTGACATCTGGCTGATCTAAAAAAAACCTACCAGGTTTTTTATCTGACTCAAGAATTACAGGTGTTGTGTCTAAAGATGAAGTATAACATTCGTCTGCAAAAGCATTAGTTATTAGAAATAAAGATATAATAATTAAGATTATTTTTTCCACTGTTTAAACCAATCATCTTTAGCATAAGTATGGACATTATATGTACACCACTCATTCTTTCTACCTTTGAGTAGTTTTTTATGGGTGTATCTAGCAGGAATTTCAAAATTACCTGGGGGACTGCCTCTTTTCATTTGTCCTAAAGCACATGCAATAGGTAGAGGATCAAAAGGGTTGTCTGATGTTGGGGTTAAATAAACAGAGTCTTTTAAATCTGGACATGTTGAATCATCATGACCATAAAGTGCTTTTGGAAGTTGTAATCCTCCACCCCGTGCTAAAATTCCAGAACCCATGTGGGCTCCATCTTGTACTCCTATTGTGCAAGGCATAGCAAAACCTAAACCGTGCAGCATTTCATGAATTATAATTTGAGGATACTGAGAGCCTGCTTTACCTATAAAAATATACCCATGATGTGGGCCCATTTGTCCCCCATCTCCGCTAGCAGAGTCGGTAAAAGATAAATACATTTTTTTAGGGTTATTAAAACCATTTTTTGTTAGATAATAATCTGGATAATTTACATTCCATCCACCACTTCTTGCTTTTCTATCCATTCTAACGAAAGTCACATCTAGTTTTCCATCTTCTCTATAATCAAACTTAAATCTTTGTTTGTTTTTAGTCATTTTAAAAAAAGCATCATCAGCTTTTTTCATTTCTTTCTCAATATATCCAGATATATCTCTTTCCTTATCTTTAGTTTTATTGTCTAAAAAATAAATTAAATGGAATTGAAAATCATCACTTACATCAGGTTGATCTTCAAAAAATCTTCCTGGTTTCTTATCTAATTCTTTTTTTTTTTCTATTAACACACTTGCTTCTGCTATTTTAGTTTTTGCTATGGTGGATGCTTTAGCCTTGTCGTATTTCCAAACAATTTCTTCATTAACTGCATACAAATAACATTCTTTGCCCGTATGTTTCTCGGCATATTTCGTACATTGTTTATATGTTTTCTTATGAAGTTTTTCTAAGTCCTTGCCTTTATTAACTGCCCAAGAATAATTATCATAATCACAACTGGCATAGAGAACACTAGTTTCATTTTTTTTTGATAATTTTTTTAAATGTTTTTTTATAAATTTTTGGTTTACCGATTTAAGACCACTATCACACCCTGCAATAGACGTTACTCCAGGTTCATTAACATCTGCATAAGCGTTCCCACTTAACAACAAACCAAGAATGATGATCCCTAAAAGTTTTTTCATGAACCCTGATCCTAGCACAATAATCCTTGGCACAATAGTGGCACAATTCAGTAACAACTTCTGGCTTTCAGTGTTTCAACATCGTTCCAAAATAAGGATTATAGAAGCACGGTCTGGGGCAACGGGTAACAGAACGCCCCTTAATAACTAATCCATTCTTTATCTATAATGCTGATTGGTGTTTGGATTATTTTTGAGCGTACTCTGGGCGTAATTTTTAGTTTAAAAGTTTCTTTTTTGCTTTTGTAAACTCTTCTTTAGTTAAAGCTCCAGATTTATATAGTTCACTTAAAGCTTTTAACTGTTCAGTTAAATTACTATCACCAGACAAACTACTTTTTGATTTTTGAGTTTGCACATTTGTTGAAAACGTAGGTTTTATCATTTTATCAAATTTATTACTAAATTTAGAACAGTTCACGTAACACGCTGATATAAAAAAATAAGTTTTGTTGTTATGCTCTGCCAAATAAACATTCAATACTGCATCTATTGTTAAGTATTCATTAATTGCCATAAAAAATTTACTGGGACCTTTTAAAAATAAATTTCCATATTCATTTTTTGCAATTTTAAACTTATTATATGTAAATGAAGTAGGTCCGGCTAAAATCCTTTGTTTATTAGCACCTTCCAAAGTTGCTATCTCTTTTTTAATTTCTTTTGTTTGTTGAATTAACTCTGAATTATTCATTGATTGAAGCTCTGTTAACATATCAACAATTTCATCATCATTTGGTAGCATTTCTATCAGAGTTTTATTTGAAATAAGTATATATGTGATGAAGTCAATCTTCTCCTTTTTCATTATTTTTTTTGATTCAGAGATAATCCATTTCAGAGCCTTATCTTCGTTTTGAAAATTTTTTTTTTCTAATTTTTTCATTATTGCTTTTACGTATTCATTATCCATTGGATCTTCTCCATCCATCATTGCTTTTTCAAAATCCACATATTTGCTAGGACCAACTAGATAGAGATCTATCTCCATTCCGTCTATAGAATCTGTAAATTCATCAATAGACTCTCTTACCTCTTCATTGTCATATTTGATAAACTTATGACTAGATGGAACCTCTATTTGTATTTTGTTTTCTATATTAAGAATTTTGGCTGGTAAAGCATTGCACCACAACAAACCCAGAACTAGGATCCCTAAAATCTTTTTCATGAACCGGTACCCTAGCACTAAAATGCTGGGCGTAATACGGGTGTAATTTAGTTGAAACTTCTGCTATTTGCTAAGGCAACCCTGTTGCAAAATAAGGATTATAGAAGCACGGTCTGGGGCACCGGGTAACAGAACGCCCCATATAGCTTTAATTCTTTTTAGATTTTCTATAATCCCAAGGATAATCAAACTCCATAGACCACATGCCTATTTTATTGATTCTTGCATAATCCTCATCTTGTACAAACTTTTTTGAATATCTTCTGTAAGCAAATGCATAGCCACTTCTAACTAAATAGCTCGATAGACTTTCATTATTTACAAAACATTCAGCTAATGTTCTTTTGTATTTATCAATTCCCTCACTAATACACTCAACATCATTTTTTCCAATTTTATTATTTAGGATTTGTTTTGCTTTAACTCCACAAGGATCTTTAATACCTTCTTTAAGGCAAGTTTGTTTTAACTCAGGTGTATCTATTCCGGTAAATCTAATTTTTTCTCCATTAAGATGAATTGTGTCGCCATCTACAACTCTAAGATCTTGTGATTTGACTTGATTAAAAATTATGAAAAATATTAGTGAAGAAACACTAATAACTAAAATGATTTTTTTTTTGTTTAAAAACATTATTTAAAAAATATCCAATGAATATAATTACTACAATACCTATAAACCAATTGGTTACCATTATAGTGTAGAATATATCCGAGTAATCCCCACCTTTAATATTAATTACATACCAAAGAGACAAGAAAGGTAAAGCTGATAACCTTAAAACACTTAAATAAAGACTATAGATAGGTTTCTTAACAGCTTGGAATACAGCTGTAGTTATAAAAAACACAGGGTAAACAGGCGCAATTAATGCAGCTATTCTTAAATATATAGCACCATGAAATATAGCTTCTTGGTTATCTGTAAATTGAGATACAAAAAACTCTGCACCAAAAAATAATATAACACCTGCTATAGCCATAAAAGATGATCCGAATAATAGAGCTTTAGAATATAATTCTCTTATACGATCATAATTCTTAGCACCAAAATTTTGTCCACCAATAGAAAGTACTGCAGTGTTCAATCCAATAACTGGTAATAAAAAAACTTGCTCCACTCTTAAGGCTGCACCATAACCAGCTGTTGCAAGATCACCAAATTGACCAATAAAATATAGAATATTAAAAATACCTACACCAATAAACAGCATGCTAATCATAATAGGTAACGCTTGCGTGAATAATTCTTTTAATAATATTAATTTAGGAATAAAGCATTTAATTGATAGATACTTTTTCAATTTACATGCGTAGATTTTATACGCTAAATAAAAAGTACCTACGGACTGTGCAATTACAGTTGCTATAGCAAGACCACCTATACCATAAGCTGGAACAATTCCATATCCCCATATAAATAATGGATTTAAAAATATGTTTAAAAAGAAGCTAAATATTAAAACATTTCTATAACTTTTAGTATCTCCTTGAGCATTCAAGGCTCCATTTAAAGAGATTTGAATCATTACAATGAAAGTACCATAAAAAATTATATCTAAATATTCTCTTGTTAAAACTATACTAGCTGCATCAGAGCCCATTACTGTTAGAAGAAAATTAGATGCATTTAATCCAAACAATGTGACAACAACAGAAATAATCAGTGCAAAGATTACAGATTGAGCGATTAACAATGATGCTTTATTATCTTGTTTTGCACCTAATAAATTACCAATGCATGAGTTTGTTGCAGCACCAATACCAACACCAACAGCAATTATTACAAAATATATAGGAAATGATTTAGCGATAGCACCTATAGCTTCAGCAGAAATTCTACCAGCAAACCAAGTATCAACTAGATTATAAAATGTTTGAAATAAAGAACCAACACTAGCTGGAATTGTTACTTTTCTAAGTAGTTCCCAAATGGGATCTTTGGTTAATTTTAATACTTTAGACAATTATTTTTCCTATTTGAATTCTTTTTGAAATATATGCTTTGATCCACTCTTTTTAGCAAGATTTATTTGTTTCTGCCTCATGCGAAACCTACCCTTTTGAATTTCCGTTAAATTATCGTGACAATTGGTGCATGAAACACCTTCTTCATATTTTTTAGATTTCTTATCTTTAGGTGAAACAGGCTTTCTACAGCCACTGCACATTGAATAGGTGCCTGCAATTAACCCGTGCTTAACACTGATTCTGTTGTTAAAAACAAAGCATTCACCCTTCCATAAACTTTCTTTTTTCTTAACATTTTTTAAGTAATTTAAAATTCCACCTTTTAACTGATAAACATTTTTAAAACCTTTTTTTTCTAAAAAAACTGAAGCTTTCTCACATCTTATTCCGCCTGTACAAAACATTGCAATTGGTTTTGTTTTTTTAAGTTTATTTAAGTATTTTGGAAACTCTCTAAAACTGTCAACATCTGGATTAACCGATCGTTTAAAGGTGCCAACATTATACTCAAATGGTTTTCTTGAATCTAAAACTAATGTTTCTTTATCATTAATTAGCTTATTCCATTTTTTAAGGTCAACATGATTATCTTTTTTATTTTTTGATGACAAGGAAAGACCCATAGGAACTACTTCTTTTTTAATTTTTACTTTTGGTTTATGAAACGGTTGAAATTTACTTTTTGAAATATTTTCACTATCAAACTTTTTAAGATCTAATATTTTTTTAATCTTTGTGATAGTTGACTTTAGATCGCTAGCTTTACCTGAGATTGTTGCATTTACTCCTTCACTAGCTATAATTATTGTTCCTCGGATATTTTTTTTAATTAAAAAATCCTGTAGTAAAATCTTATTTTTTTTTAAAGAAGAAAGTTTTTTAAATTTATAAAAACCAAATACATCGAACATTATAACAATCTACAAACAGTCATTCCATCACCTAAAGGTACAATGATTTGTTCCACTCTTTTATCATTTGCAACATAGGTATTAAAATCTCTGATATTTATTGTATATTTATCTAAATTATCTTCATCAGCAACTTCACCATGCCATAAAACGTTGTCTATAATAATCAATCCACCTTTATCCATTAGGTTTAAAGATCTTTCATAATATTCTTTATAGTTCATTTTATCAGCATCAATAAAAACCATATCAAATTTACTATTCTTTAATTCATCTAAACTTTCTAATGCAGGCTTAACAATTGTTTGAATTTTATCATCCAAATTAGCTTTTTTAAAAAAATCTAATGCGACTTTGTTGGTTCCCTCATCTTTATCAAGCGCTACAAGTTTACCATCGTCAGGTAAAGCCAGTGCTATTGATAATGCACTTAACCCTGTAAAAGTACCAATCTCAAGTACATTTTTAATATTAGATGTTTTAATAATTAAATGAAGGAAGTGACATTGAGATGTTGCTACTTGCATTCTCTTAACGTCTCCAAGTGTATTATTATAATCGATTATTTCTTGCTGAATTGGATGTAACTTTAAACTAAAATTATCTATATATTTTTGAAGGCTTTCAGTGATTTCTAGGTTTTTACCCATGGCTTTTTATCTGTTAATTCTAAAATAAATTCAACAAATTAATTAAAATTTGCTACTTAAAGAAATATTTGCACCAACGCTTTTTGTATATTGATTTGTGTTCTTTGCATCTAACGAAAATGAAATACTACTTTTTTCAGAAAACTTTTTTTCATATCCCATATTAGCTAATAGAGATATTTCATTAGTTAAATCATTATGTTGTTTATATGTAGCACTTGTTCCATTTATTGAATAATCTTGTTTTTTATCACTAATCATATTTCTCATGTCTAATGTCCAACCTAAGAACAGTTTACTGTCTTCATTTTTAATTAAATTATAATCATCTGAAAAAAAGATTGAAACATTGCCAATGTGCCTATCTTCCCATGAAAAATATTTGGTTTCATCATAACTTGGTGTTATTGAATAGCTGGCTGTTAACCCTAAATCAGGTATTGCAGATGAATTGTTTTTTTTTATTCCAGTGTGAATTTCGTAAGTTTCATAATCACTTTCTATTTTTAATTTACCAGAGGCTGTTGTGTTGGTTAAAATAGTTCTTTCACCATCTTTTAATGTAATTCCTCCTAAAATAAATAAATCTAAATTTAAATAAGGATTATTTTTTTGTGGTAAATAGACTCCTGCACTAATATTTTGATAATCTATTTTATGATTTTTTACAAAGTTTTGACTTCCACCTTCAAACGCAATTACAAAATTTGCATTTTCAATCTGATTTATTAAATTTACTCCAAAATTTGTTAAATCATATTCAAGAGCTAAATTACTTATATGGGCGTCTCTTTTTAAATTAGATATATATGTTTCACCCCATGCATCTTGATTATCTTGTTTATCAAATCTATTAAAAAAATTTCTTAAATTTATAGATTTATAACTTAATAATTCATCTAAAGTTTCACTTGCACCTTGTCCAACTGATCCTGCTGATCCTTTTACAACTTGGTTACCATCTAAATCTTGTAATGTAAAATCACCAGCAGTTTTATAATAATAAGTCTGACCTACTCCATGTTGAAATTTTAAAGTGTTTCCTGTTGTGGATCCAGCATCAATAGTTCCAACCAAAATACTTTTGTCTTTAAGAATAATTGTATTATCATTTCCTACTAAACGAATTGAGTTATTGCTTGCACTATTTTTATTTTCAATTTTTCCACTGTTTGTCAGTGTAGAGCTACCATCTAATTTAATAGCTTCGTTGGTATTAGAGTTATAAATATGACCTGAAGAATTATTGGTAACTGTTGCGGTAGAAGTTGAAAAAAAGTTTAATGCTCTTTGGTCATCACTGTAAATAGTTCCACTGTTTGTAATAGTACTTCCGGTAGCTGCTTCACCAGAAATTGTGTCTCCTGTTCCAGATCTTATTATACCACCTAAATTGTTTGTAATTGTTGAATCTGCAGTGTCTTTTAAATTTATTGCCTTAGCGCCTGTAGCCCTAATTGTTCCTGAATTTGTAACAGTTAAGTCGTCAGAATCATCACCTTGAACAGCATTTTGTGAACTTAAAATTGATCCTCCAGAATTTACAGTTACAGAAACATCGTTTTTTTCATTTATGTCAGCCTTTTGTTGTTGAGTTAGATTGCCTAAGGTAATTCCAGAATTGATTGTAATTGTATCACCGTTAGCTCCTACTGTTTTTTTGCCTGTTTGAGATGAGGATGGTATAAAATTTTCAGCAAAAGTTTTATTAATATTTGAAAAAATTAAAAATAAAAGAAAAAATAATAATGGTAATTTGTTCATCTATTTTGGAATTTCTTTATTTAATATTTAAAATTTAACCAATATTGAAGTTTATTATTATTTTTTTGTTATGTAAATATGGGATGACCAATATGAGTCAAAATTTTATCAACAATATTAGAGTTTTTTCTTTAATATCTCATTTATTAATTGAGGGTTAGCTTTACCACTTGAAGCTTTCATGGCTTGTCCTACAAAGAAACCAAATAGCTTTTCTTTACCATTCTTATATTCAATAGCTTTTTCCCTGTTATCATTGATAATCTTATCAATTAAAGCCTCTAATGCTTTGGGATCACTTTCTTGTTTTAAGCCTTTTTCTTCAACAATTATTTGAGGATCTTTGTCTCCATCCATCATTAATTCAAATATTGTTTTAGCTATTTTTCCGGAAATTGTTCCATTCTTAATTAGATTAATTAACTTTGCCAAATTTTTTGCACTTATTGGACTTTGTGTAATTTCTAAATTTTTATTGTTTAAAACAGCAAACAATTCACCTGTAATCCAGTTAACTGCTAATTTCATATCTTGGTTCTTGCCCATTTTTGCAACTACTTCTTCAAAATATTTTGCTGTATCAATATCTGATACTAAAATTGTTGCCTCATAAGGAGACACTTTAAATTTATCAATAAATCTTTTCTTTTTTTCATCTGGTAATTCTGGAATATCTAATTTAAGTTTTTCAATAAACTCATCTGTTACCTCTAATGGTAATAAATCTGGATCTGGGAAATATCTATAATCATGAGCATCTTCTTTAGATCTCATGGATCTTGTTTCATTTTTTTTAGTGTCAAACAATCTTGTTTCTTGATCAATCGTTTTACCCTCTTCAATTAAATCAACCTGTCTATTAGCTTCATAATCAATTGCCATTTGCATAAATTTAATTGAGTTTACATTTTTAATTTCACAACGTGTTCCAAGTACATCAGAACCTTTAATTCGAACGGAGATATTAACATCTGCTCTTAAAGAACCTTCTTGCATATTTCCGTCACACGTACCTAGATATCTCATAATAGATCTTAGTTTTTTTACATAAGCGCTGACTTCATCAGGCGTTCTCATGTCAGGTTTACTAACAATTTCCATTAAAGCTACACCCGATCTATTTAAATCAACTAATGTATTTTGTGGGTCCATATCATGAATACTTTTTCCAGCATCTTGCTCTAAATGTAATCTTTCAATACCAACTTCTTTAGGGCCGTTTTCCATATCAAGTATAACAGTACCCTCTCCTACTATTGGAAATTTAAATTGTGAAATCTGATAACCTTGAGGAAGGTCTGCATAAAAATAGTTTTTTCTATCAAACACAGATCTTTTATTTATTTGTGCTTTTAAACCTATACCAGTTTTGATTGCTTGTTTTACACAATACTCATTAATCACTGGAAGCATTCCAGGAAAAGCAGCATCGACCAAACTAACTTGGGTATTAGGCTCTGCGCCAAAAGTTGTTGATGAAGATGAAAATAATTTTGAGTTTGATGTAACTTGTGCATGGACTTCAAGACCAATTACTACTTCATAAACATTATTATATCTTTCGATTAAATATTCTGAACTATCTTTTGTCATTTATTTAATCCACCAGTCAGTAATTTTATTTTTAAATTCAATTTTTTCTTCCATTGCATAAGCAATGTTTAAAATATTTTGTTCATCAAAAGCTTTACCAATGATTTGTAAGCCTAATGGGTAACCTTTGGCATCTACACCAGCTGGTATAGAAATAGCTGGTAATCCTGCTAAGTTCACTGGGACTGTAAATATATCATTTAAATACATGGAAACTGGATCATTAGTTTTTTCACCAATTTTAAATGCAGCGCTTGGTGTCGACGGAGTTAATATTGCATCAACTTTTTTATAAGCTTCATCAAAATCATTTTTAATTAGTTTTCTAACTTTTTGAGCTTTTATGTAATAAGCATCATAATAACCTGATGATAAGACATATGTACCAATCATTATTCTTCTTTGAACTTCTTCACCAAAACCTTCAGATCTAGTTTTTTCATACATATCAATTAAGTTTTCACCCTTTGATCTAAATCCATACTTAACACCATCGTATCTTGCTAGGTTCGAAGAAGCTTCAGCTGGTGCAACAATATAATATGCAGGTAATGCATAATTTGTATGGGGTAATGAAATTTCAACTATTTCTGCACCACAATCTTTTGCATACTCAATCCCTTTAGCCCAAAGGTCTTCAATTTCTTTAGGCATTCCATCAACTGTATATTCTTTTGGAATTCCAATTTTCTTACCCTTAATATTATTTGTTAATTCTTTGCTATATGCGTTTCTCTTAAAATCAATTGATGTTGAATCCTTCTCATCATATGTGCTAATAATTTCTTGAAGCAGAGCACAATCTTTCACATTTTTAGACATGGGACCTGCTTGATCTAGAGATGATGCAAAAGCAACAATACCATACCTTGAACAGCTACCATAAGTAGGCTTCAGACCTACTGTGCCAGTAAATGAAGCAGGTTGTCTTATAGATCCACCTGTGTCAGTTCCAATTGTAATAGGTGTTAAATTGGCTGCTAGGGCTGATGCTGACCCACCAGATGAACCACCTGGCACTAAATCTTTATCTATTGGGCTTTGTACACTTCCAAAAAAACTTGTTTCATTAGAGGATCCCATTGCAAACTCATCACAATTTAATTTACCAAGTAAAATTGCTCCTTCGTTCCAAATATTTTGAGTAACTGTCGACTCGTATGGTGGGATAAAATTATTTAGAATTTTACTACCCGCTGTTGTCTTTACTCCATTTGTACAAAACAAATCTTTAACAGCCATTGGAATTCCTGGTAGCTTTAAATCAAAGTTTGGTTTTTGATCGAAGGCTATGGCTTTATCAAGTGCGTTAGAAAAATCTTCTGTAATATAAGCATTTAAATCTCTAGATTTTTCTCCTCTATCAATAAAAGCTCTAGTAGTTTCTTCTGATGAAATTTTTTTATCTTTAATACTTTTAACTAGATCAGTTAGAGTAAGTGAAGTGATGTCTGACATTATTCAACCACCCTTGGTACTACAAAAAAATCTTCATTTTCATCTGGAGAGTTTTTTAAAACTTGCTCTTTAATATTGTCACTTTTAACTTCATCTATTCTTAATTTTAATGTTGTTTCAGCAACAGAAGTTAAAGGTTCTACGTTATTGGTATCGAGTTCTTTCAATTTTTCAATAAAATTAAATATAGAGTTCATATCTCCAGCTAATTTTTTAGCTTTTTCATCATCAACTGAAATTCTTGATAATTTAGAGATGTGCTTTATTGTTTTAAGATCAATTGTCATGTGGTAATTAAATATGTTGGCAAACTATCACTTAAGTATAAAATATACAATATGATCACAATTGAAGATTTTAAAATAAAACGCTCAAATAAAGTACGATTTATTGGTTTAGATTTGGGGTCTAAAAGAATTGGTGTCTCTATTTGTGACGAGAAACAATCAATTGCGACACCGTTTAAAACTATAAATAAAACAAATACTAATGAACTTATTGATCAACTTAATGTGATTATTAAAGAAAACAATATCGGTGGTATCATTATTGGTAATCCAGTAAATATGGATGGTTCACTTGGAAGGTCGGCTCAATCTGTTAACGACGTTGCATTAAATATTTCAAAATCTATTGATCTACCTGTAATTCTATGGGATGAAAGGTTATCAACAGTTGGAGCCTTTAACATCTCAAGTTTTTTGGATATTAACGTATCCAAAAGAGTTAAAACTATCGATCAAAATGCAGCAGCTTTTATTTTGCAAGGAGCTATAGACTTTTTAAACAATTAATACTTGCCATAGGTATACTTAATAGTTATAGAATTAGTTTTAATGGCAACCAAAACTAATAAAGCTATTAAAATATCTCAAAAACACCTCCTAGGTATACAAGATCTATCCATAAATGATGTTAATTTAATTTTAGATGAGGCTAAGACTTTTATTAAACTTAACCAAAGTAAAAATAAAAGATTGAATATCTTGGGTGGTAAAACTCAAATTAATTTATTTTTTGAACCCTCCACTAGAACACAAAGTTCATTTGAATTAGCTGGAAAAAGATTGGGTGCGGATGTTATGTCAATGAACATGGCGAACTCTGCGGTTAAGAAAGGTGAAACACTAATAGACACTGCAATGACTTTAAATGCAATGCATCCAGATATAATTGTAATTAGACATCAAGATTCAGGTGCATGTAATCTTTTATCTCAAAAAGTAAACTGTGCAGTACTTAATGCTGGTGATGGAAGCCGTGAACACCCTACTCAAGCTTTATTAGATGCTTTAACAATTATAAATCGTAAAAAGAAAATTGAAGGTTTAAGAGTTGCGATTTGTGGTGACATAACTCATTCACGTGTTGCAAGATCAAATATTTATCTTCTAAATATGTTGGGTGCAGAAGTTAATATTATTGCACCATCAAACTTAATGCCAAAAGAAATAGAGAAGTTTGGCGTTAATACATTTACAGATATGAAAAAAGGTCTGAAAGATTGTGATATTGTAATGATGCTAAGGTTACAAAATGAAAGAATGACTAGTTCTTTCTTATCTTCTAATAGAGAATACTATGAATATTATGGACTAACTCCAGATAAGCTTTCTCATGCGAAAGATGATGCTTTAATTATGCACCCAGGTCCAATGAATAGAGGAATTGAAATTGATACAAAATTAGCAGATGACATTAACAGAAGCGTAATTAAGGAACAGGTTGAGCTAGGTGTTGCAGTAAGAATGGCTTGTTTAAAAATATTTTGTGAATAAATGAAAAAACAATACTTTATAAATGCAAATATAATTGACCCTCATAACTCTATCAATGAGAACGGTGGATTAATTATTGGTGAAGATGGCTTGATTGAAGCTATTGGTAAAAAAGTAAATTCTAACAACATTCCATCAAGAGAAAAAGTAATAGACTTGAATGGCAAATATATATTCCCTGGTCTTGTTGATATGCGTGTCTTTGCAGGTGAGCCTGGTTATGAATATAAAGAAAATTTTAGAACTCTAAGTAATGCAGCACTTGCAGGAGGTGTTACTTCAGTTGTTACTATGCCTAATACGGATCCAATTATAGATAACGTTTCAATAGTAGACTTTTTAATAAGACGTGGAAGAGACAAATCTAAAATTAATGTTTTTCCAAGTGCCGCTCTTACAAAAAATATTGAAGGAACTACCATGACTGAATTTGGTCTACTTCAAAGTAGAGGAATAATTGGATTTACTGATGGAGTTAAAACAATTCAAAATACTAGACTGATGTCTCGTATAATGAACTCAGCTAAAGATTTAGGCACACTAATCATGCAGCATGCTGAAGATTATGATTTATCCAAAAATGGAATGATTAATTCTGGAATTATTGCAACTAAACTTGGGTTATCTGGAATACCTGCTGTTGCTGAAAGAATAATTATTGAAAGAGATTTAACGTTGCTTGAAAGTATTAAATGCAGATATCACATATCGCAAATTTCAGCTGCAAAATCAGTTGAAATTATTGAAGAAAGAAAAAATAAAGTTAAGTTTACGACAGGTGTCTCCATAAATAACCTTTCGTTAAATGAAAATGATATAGGTGATTTCAGAACTTTCTTAAAGTTGTCACCACCATTAAGAACTGAAGAAGATAGAATTGCGCTAGTACAAGGATTAAAAGATGAAATGATAGATGTTATTGTATCTGATCATAAACCAGAAGATGAAGAACAAAAAAGATTAACGTTTGCACAAGCTTCTACAGGAGCTTCTGGAATAGAAACACTTTTATCACTAAGTCTAGAGTTGTATCACAATGGCTCTGTTAAATTAGAAACTATAATTAAAGCCTTAACATCAAACCCTGCAAAAATTTTAAAAATTGATAAGGGTAATCTTTCAGTAGGTAATGAAGCAGATTTTTGCATTGTAGATATTGATAAACCGTGGGTTGTTAAAAAAGATAAACTTATCTCCAAATCAAAAAACACTTCCATTGAAGACAAAAAACTCCAAGGTAAAGTCACTAATACATTTGTAAAAGGTGAAGAATTATTTAAGTTATAATAATGGAATATTTAATTGTTGCGTTAAGCTCATATTTATTAGGATCAATACCTTTTGGTTTTATACTTACAAAAATATTTTTAAAAAAAGATATTAGAGATATTGGTTCAGGAAACATTGGAGCTACAAATGCTCTTAGAACAGGTAATAAAACGTTAGGCTACGCAACTTTATTGCTAGATATAACAAAAGCTATATTGCCTGTTTTATATGTAAAATTTAATTATCCTGATTATATTTTTATTGCATCACTAAGTGCATTCTTGGGACACGTTTTCCCTATATGGCTCAAGTTTAAAGGGGGTAAGGGTGTTGCAACATATGTAGGAATATTATTTTCAATAAACATAGTTCTGGGCTTGGTATTTGTCGTTAGTTGGGCTGCTACATTTCTTATTTCAAAATACTCATCACTTTCATCACTTGTTGGTAGTTTAGTAGTTCCAATTTATTTAATAATTTTTGAAAATTATAATTCAATATTTTTTATAATAATGTTTGTACTTATATTCTATACGCATAGAGAAAACGTCAAACGATTGAAAAACAAAGAAGAAACCAAGACTAAAATTTATTGATTTGACTATCTAGGTCTTTTAAGTAATTTGTTTAGTAATGAATCTTGTAGTCGTAGAAAGTCCAGCTAAAGCAAAAACTATCAATAAGTATCTAGGTGATAATTATATTGTATTAGCTAGTTATGGCCATATTAGAGATCTTCCCTCAAAAAACGGTTCTGTTGATCCAGATAATAATTTTAAAATGGAATGGGAAGTAGATAGTTTTTCTAAAAAATATCTTAAAGAAATTACAGATGCAGCTAAAATTTCTTCAAAAATTATATTAGCAACTGACCCTGACCGTGAAGGTGAAGCGATCGCTTGGCATGTTAAAGAATATTTAAATGAGAAAAAATTAATTAAAGACAAACATGTAGAAAGAGTTGTTTTTAACGAAATTACAAAAAAAGCAGTTATTCATGGAATTGAAAACCCACGACAAATCGAGCCACTACTTGTTGATGCTTATATGGCTAGAAGAGCTTTAGACTATTTAGTTGGCTTTAACATATCACCAATTTTATGGACAAAACTGCCTGGTTCTAAATCAGCAGGGCGTGTTCAATCAGTTGCTTTAAAATTAATTACAGAACGAGAACACGAAATAGAGCTTTTTGATCCTGAGGAATTTTGGACTTTAAGTGTTCAATTCAACGACAATGCTAAAAATTCTATATTAGCAAGTATCACTCAATTAAATGATAAAAAAATTGAAAAATTTTCTTTTAAAAATAAAGCTGAAATTGGTAAAGCTATTGAAGAAGTTAAGTCTAAGAAATTCAATATAAATGATATCTCAAGCAAAGTTGTTAACAGAAACCCTTCAGGCCCTTTTACTACCTCTACATTACAGCAAGTTTCTTCTGGTAAATTAGGATTTGGAGCTTCACGAACAATGCAGATAGCCCAAAAACTTTATCAAGGTATAGAAATAGAAGGTGAAACTATTGGTCTTATCACGTACATGCGAACAGATGGCACCAATCTATCTACAGACGCTATAGACACTTTCAGGAAATATATAAAAAATGAGTTTGGTGATGAATATGTTCCAGATAATGCAGCAAGTTATTCTGGTAAAAAGGCTAAAAATGCTCAAGAAGCACATGAAGCAATTAGACCTACGGATATTATGCGTACACCAGATACTGTTAAAAAAAATCTAAGTCCAGATCAGCATAAATTATATAATTTAATTTGGAGTAGAGCCCTATCCTCTCAAATGAAACCCGCTCAATTTGATAGAAATACCATTACGATAACTTCAGATGATAATGGAACAGTCTGTAAGGCTAGTGGATCTGTTATTAAATTTGATGGGTTCTTAAAAGTTATGAAAGACAACAAAAATGATGATGATGAAGATATACTTCCTAAAATGAACAAAGGTCCAGTTAATATAGAGACTCTATTAGATGAACAGCATTTTACACAGCCTCCACCGAGATACTCAGAGGCAAGTTTGGTTAAAAAATTAGAAGAACTTGGTATTGGAAGGCCCTCAACTTATGCAAGTATAATATCCGTTATATCTACTAGAGGGTATGCAGAAGCAATAAATAAAAGGTTTCACCCAACAGATCGTGGTAAATTAATTTCTGCTTTTCTTGAAAAACTTTTTTCCAAGTATGTTGATTATAACTTTACTGCAAGCTTAGAAAACCAACTTGATGACATTACTACTGGTAAGGAAGGATGGATAAAAGTTCTGGAGTTATTTTGGAAAGATTTTAAACAAAATGTATCTGATGTTAAAGAGAAAAGAACTAGAGAAGTTTTAGATCTATTAAACGATAGTCTAGGTAGTTTAATTTTTGAAAGAGATAAAAATGGAAATATTAATAGACAATGTAAGTTATGTGACAGCGGATCATTAAGTTTAAAAAATAGTTTTAGAGGTGGTGCTTTTATAGGTTGTTCGAATTATCCAGAGTGTAAATTTACCAGACCCCTTTCTAAAGCTAAAGCAACTGCTCAATCTCAACTAGCTGAACCAAAGTTTATAGGAAAACATGAAAATGGTAATGACATGTATCTTAAAAATGGAAGATTTGGCCCCTATTTACAATATGAAAAAATTGATGAAATAAAGGAAGAAGTTATTGTTAAAACAAAAAAGAAAAAGAAAAAAAAGAAAATAGAAAAAGAAGATAATAATTTAAGAAATATTTCTATACCTAAGGGAATTACATTAGATAGTGTGAATCTTGATAGGGCTAAATTTCTTTGCTCATTACCAAAGAGTTTAGGTGTTAATCCAGAAAATCAAAAAGATATAATATTAAATTCAGGAAGATTTGGTCCATATCTAAAATGTGAAAATAAATCGGCAAGAATTGAGAATGTTGAGGAAATCTTTTCAATTGGCCTCAATAGAGCAATAACACTAATATCTGAGGCTAAACCTGGAAGAATGTCTGCATCAATTATTAAAGATCTAGGGGAGCATCCTGAAGATAAAAAACCAGTTAGAATTATGAAAGGTAAATATGGACCATATATTAAGTATAAGTCATTAAATACTACCATACCAGAGGAGAAGGACCCTTTAGAAATTAATATGGAAGAGGCTTTAATAATGATTGTGAAAAAAAAAGAATACGATAAAAATAAGAAAAAAAAAAATAAAAAAAAAGATTAAATGTCATTTGAAAATAAAATTAAAGAACTAAAATTAGAATTACCAGAGGCAAGAGATCCTGTTGGATCTTATGTTGCATCAAAGTTAATTGGTAAGATGCTTTTTATATCAGGTCAAATCTCGATAGCAGCTAATGGTGAATTAATAAAAGGAAAAATTGGAAAAGAATTGACTACTGAAGATGGTTATGAAGCAGCTAAAAGATGTGGCTTAAATATAATCTCTCAAGTTAAAAAGGCTTGTAGTGACGATTTATCAAAAATTAAGTCTTGTGTAAAATTAACTGGATTTGTTAATTCTACTGAAAATTTTGTGGAACAGCCTAAAGTAATAAATGGTGCATCTGATTTAATCGTGTCAGTTTTTGGTAATGCGGGAATGCATACAAGAGCTGCTGTAAGTACCAATAGTTTGCCATTAGGGGTTTCTGTAGAAGTTGACGCTATCTTCGAGTTAAATTAACATCCAACACCAAAATATTTAATATTTAGGTTTTTCATTTTCTTAGCAGTATAGATATTCCTCATATCAAATATTATAAATTTCTTGTTCATAACTATTTTTTTAAAGTTAATTGATTTAAAATCATTCCATTCAGTATGAATTATTATTAAGTCAGAGTCTTTTACTGCAGATGCAATATTATTTGAAAAGTTAACATTTTTCAATTTTTTAAAATCATCTTTTTCGCCTGTTGGGTCAAAATAATTTATCTTTGCGCCTTTTTTAATCAAAGAAGGTATCATAGATAAACTCGACGAATCCCTCATATCATCAGTATTAGCTTTAAAAGTTACACCTAAAAAACATATTTTTTTATTTTTAATTTTGTTTTTTAAAATATTAAAAACTCTTTTTAATAACAATGAAGACCTATTATCATTAGACTTAATTACACTCTTGATAACAGATAAGTTTGTTTTAAATTTATCTGCTGTGCTAGCAATAGCTTTGGTATCTTTAGGAAAGCATGAGCCACCATAGGGAGGACCTGCTCTTAAAAAACGTCCACCGATCCTTTTGTCAAGACCCATGCCTATTGAAATGTCTTCAATATTGACGTCTATTTTTTCGCATAAGTTTGCAAGTTCATTAATAAATGTAACTTTTGTAGCTAAAAAAGCATTTGAAGCATATTTTATTAGTTCGGCAGCTCTTCTAGTTGTATTAATGTATTTTGCTCCTTTCGATATCAGGGGAGAATAAAGATTTTTTAAAATCTTATTTGACCTCCTATCATTTGTTCCGATAACAACTCTATCGGGATATGTAAAATCTCTTATAGCCTCACCTTCTCTTAAAAATTCTGGATTAGAAACAACTGAAAAAAATTTTTTAGATACTTTTTGAGAAATAATTTTTTCAATTTCATCACCCGTTGTAATCGGGACAGTAGATTTAGTTATAATGATTTTAAATTTAGAAATAGATTTTCTTATTTCTTTAGCAACATTATAGATTTGGCTTAAATCAGCACCATTACCATTTTTTTTAGTAGGTGTACCGACACAAATAAATATAATATCTGATTTTAAAATTGAGTTCTTTAAATCAGTAGAAAATTTTAACCTTTTATTATTATAGTTTTTTAAAACCAATTCATCTAAACCAGGTTCATAAATCGGAATGACACCTTTTTTTAAATTCTCAACTTTTTTTACATCATTATCTACACATATAACGTTATTACCAAGGTCTGAGAAACAAACCCCACTAACCAATCCAACATAACCAGTACCAATCATGCATAATTTCATATTTTGACAATCTCTAAGGTAGAATTAATATAACCCTTCATTGTTCCGCAGTCTAAATATTTACCAGAAAAATTATGGCCAACAAATTTATTATTATCATTAATTAATGATTGTATAGCATCTGTAATATGAATTTCCCCACCTTTACTAGGTTTAAGATTAATTAATTTAGCAAAAATTGTCTTAGGTAATATATATCTTCCAATAACAGCATTATTAGAGGGTGCTTGTTTAATGGTTGGTTTTTCTACTACACTTTTAATAAAGAAATTTATTTTATCGATTTTCTTTTTAACATTATAAATACCCCATCTAGAAACTTCATTCTTATTTACTTTCATACTGGCCATGACAGATGATTTAAATTTTTTATGAATAGAGATCATGGATTTAGAGCAATTTTTTTTAATTATTAAATCATCTGGTAATAACATTAAAAAATATTTATCCTTAATAAATTTTTTAGTTTTAAGAACAGCATCTCCTGTACCAAGCGGCTTATCTTGAAAAACAAATTTAATCATCTTTTTATATTTTAAAATTTTTTTATATTCTTTTATAATACGAGGATCTTTTTTACGCTTAATTATATTTTTATATAGTGCATCATTATAAAAATATTTTTTAATCATTAATTTTTTTTTTGAGATAATAAAGATAACTTCTTTAATTCCAGCTTCGATGCATTCATCAAGTATATATTCTATTCCAGGTTTGCCATTGATGGGTAAAAGTTCTTTTGCAAAGACGCTTGTTAAAGGAAGTAGTCTCGTTCCAAGTCCTGCTAAAGGAATTATAGCTTGTTTAATCATTTAAATGTTTTACTTATTAATTATATTATTACAAATGAAATTAATAAAACAAATAACTGATCTAAATAAGGCACTTAATGATCAAAAAAAAATAGGATTTGTGCCCACAATGGGAAATCTTCATAAAGGCCATCAAGCTCTCATAAAAATCTCTCAAAAAAAGTGCAAAAAAACACTAGTTACTATTTTTGTAAATCCTACTCAATTTAATAACAAGAATGATTACAAAACTTACCCAAAAAGTATAAACAGTGATCTTAAAATTCTTAAAAAACTTAAAGTAGATTATGTTTACTTGCCTACTGTGAATCAAGTTTTTGTGGATAAAAAATT
This sequence comes from uncultured Candidatus Pelagibacter sp., assembly GCA_905612495.1. Classification (GTDB taxonomy): domain Bacteria; phylum Pseudomonadota; class Alphaproteobacteria; order Pelagibacterales; family Pelagibacteraceae; genus Pelagibacter. The sequence continues at coordinate 38,568 of CAJQSF010000012.1, read as the reverse complement.
ACCTAAAATTACATTAAACAAATCACAAAAAATACTGTGTGCAAAATTTAGAGAAGGTCACTTTGAAGCTGTCCTTGATGTTTTAAACCGTTTTGTAAAACTAATATCACCCAAGTCAATTTTTATGGGTAAAAAGGATTATCAGCAATTTTTTTTGGTTAAAAACTTTATTGAAAAAAATTATAAGACTAAAGTTTACGGATGTAAAACTATTAGAGATTCAAATATGATTGCTTTATCATCTAGAAATAACCTATTAAACAAAACTAGTCTTAATACACTAGGATTAGTTACTAATAGATTGATTAATTTAAAAAAAGCAATTTACAAAAATAGACTGAAATCTAAAAAAATAATCCATATAATTCAAAAAGATTTAGTTAAAAAATTTAAAATTAAAGTTGAGTACCTAGAGTGCAGAAATACAGTTGACTTAAGTACAGATATTAACAGTAAATCATTTAAACTCTTTATAGCTTATTATTTAAATAACGTGAGATTGATAGATAACTTTTAAAGAAAATAGGCGCTAACACCCAAGAAAGACACAAAGCCTATGACGTCAGTTATTGTAGTTACAAACACACTTGATGCAATTGCGGGATCTATATCCATTTTTTTTAGCGTTATTGGAACAACAATACCAAATAATCCTGCTACTATCATTGTAACAATCATTGACATAGATATAATCATTGAAAGTAAGTAATCTTGGAACCATACCTGGACTACAAGTGCACTAATTATTGCAAAAATAATACCATTCAAAATTCCAATATTAAATTCTTTTAGGATATTTTGTGAAAAATTATTTTTAGTTAAATCATTTGTTGCTAATGTTCTAACTGTAACAGCCAATGTTTGCATGCCCGCATTACCACCCATAGAGGCAACAATTGGCATTAAAAATGCCAATACAACCATCTGCTCTATTGTTGCGCCAAATAAACTAATAACCCAAGTTGCAAGGAACGCAGTAAAAAGATTTAATAAAAGCCAGTTAAATCTTCTTTTAGTTTTTTTAAAAACACCATCGGTAATTTCTTCGTCACCTACTCCAGCTAACCTTAAGGCATCTTCTTCAGCTTCTTCTTTTAATACAGTTAAAACGTCATCATACATAATCATACCAACCAATTTATTAGTCTTGTCAACTACGGCTGCTGAATTTAAATTATAATTTTCAAAGACGTTACCAACTTCTTCTTTGTCCATATCAACTGGAATAAGCAATTGAGATTCAGACATAATTGAAAGCATTTTTGTATCCCTAGATGTTGTCAATACTTTTGATGAAGGAACAGTTCCAATAGGTTTAAAATCTTCATCTATAATAAAAATTTCTAAAAATTCTTCGGGTAAATCTTTATTTTCACGCAAATAGTCAATTGTTTGTCCTACAGACCAATTGCTAGGAATGGCTGTAAATTCACGTTGCATTATCCTTGCAGCTGTATCTTCTGGATAACTTAAACTTTCAAGTAAGGCAAAACGGTCCTTTGGTGGTAATGAACTTAAAATATCATTTTTATCTTTTTCATCAACATTTTCTAAAATTGAGATAGCATCATCTGACTCAAGATTTTTTAAAAGCTTAACAATAGAATCTGGTGAAAGATAAGCAATAATTTCAGACTGAACAGATTCATTCAGTTCAATGAATACCTCTGGGTCAATATTAAAATTATTAAGCTTTATTAATCTTTCTCTATCGTTCCATGCAAGAAGCTCAATAATATCAGCTGCATCAGCTGGGTGCATTCCATTAAATGAATTTGTAATAAATTGAGCGTCGTTATTAACAATTTTATTTGTAACAACTTTTAAATATTCTTTATTAAACTCAAAATTAACTTTTTTATCTTTTATTTTTTTTATTAAAGACATAAATTTACATATAAATCAATTTTGCACTCATAGTGCATAATAAGAATAATACAATTTATAAATGAATATAGAAATTAAAAAGTCAATAAAACCAGTAAAATATGATGTTGCTGTAAAACTTCTAGAAGAAAGATTATTAGATATAAATAATAACAAAAAAAGTGATTTAATTTGGATCCTAGAACATAAAGAAATCTATACAGCCGGGAGTAATTATAAAGAAGAAGAAATTTTAAATAAAGATATAAAGCTGATTAAGACTAATCGAGGCGGCAAAATCACTTACCACGGTCCTGGACAATTAATATGTTATTTTGTTATAGATTTAAAAAAAAGAAAAAAAGATATTAGAAAATTTATAACTTTAATCGAGAAAACAATTATTGAAAGCTTGTTTGAGTTTAATATTAAATCATTTGGTGATCCAAAAAATATTGGTATTTGGATTAATGAGAAACCTAATATCAAAAAAGTTGCAGCAATAGGGGTTCGTGTTAGCAAATGGATTGCATATCATGGATTTGCAATTAACATTAGTAACGATCTTACAAAATATCAAAATATCATTCCATGCGGAATTTCAGATAAAGGCGTAACAAATCTCAAATCCATTAATAATCAAAACTATGATATTTTGAGCGATGTAATTGTTAAAAATTTTACTAAGAACTTGGAAATCTAAGTCTTTTAGTCTTTAAAAGTTTTTTGAAATAATCTGGCAAGAGTGCCGTATAAGTGTATTTTTTATCCTTAATCATAAATTTAATTTGATATGAGTGAAGCATCAAATTTTTATTAATAGCTTTATCTGTATTACTAAATTTATATTTTTGATCTCCATAAATTGGTGAACCTACTGCATATAGTTGTTTTCTAAGTTGATGTTTTCTTCCAGTTATCGGTTTCATTTCAACCAAACTACAAATAGAGTTTTTGTCTAAAACTTTATACGTAGTTCTTGCCTTTTCTACTATTTCTTTATCATTGTCATATCTTGTAAGATCATCATTCCATTCTCCAGAATCTTTTTGTAATTCGCCATGACATATTGCTAAATAAGTTTTGTGAACTTTTCTTAATCTAAATAATGATGTTAACAATTGTGCAGCCTCCCTATGTTTGGCCATAATAAAAACACCTGATGTGTCTTTATCTAATCTATGAACTGAAAAAGGTTTTGTATTTTGGAAAATATCGCTACGTGCAAAAATATCTACAAGGTTTTTTTTAGATTTAGTTCCACCTTGAACTGAAATACCAGAACTTTTATTCAATACAATGAAGTCATCATTATTATCAATTATTAAATCTTCATTCTCTTTAATGACTTCTTCAGATGGTACAAATTTAATTGTTTTTTGAACAATTGTTTCTTTAAAATCAAAATTAAATAGATCAACAATGTCGCCCATTTTTACTTTGTGAGAGCTTTTTATTTTTTTATTATTGATTTTAACTTTTCCACTTTTTAAACTTTTTTCAATTAAGCCTTGTGGGTAATTACCAATATTATTCCTAATCCATCGATCAATCCGCATATCATTAAACGTTGAATCAACGGTAAACGACTTTTTCATGGTGATATATTTTTATATAGAAAATTAAGCAGTAGCTAATTTTTTCTCTTCTTTTTGATCTTTAGTTGGCTCTTTTTTTATTTTATCAACTCTTTTTGCCTCAACATCTCTATCAACGAATTCAATTACAGCCATCGGTGCATTATCACCATATCTAAACCCAGCTTTAATAATTCTTGTATAACCACCATTTCTTTTTTCATATCTTTTAGACAAAGTTTTTGTAACTTTACGAGCTGAAGTTATGTCTTGTAGTTTAGTCATCAACATCTTTGTTGTAAGCAAAGTTTCTTTTTTACCTAGTGTAATGATTTTGTCTGCTTGGGGCTTTAGGAATTTAGCTTTTGGAAGTGTTGTAGTAATCTGTTCATATTTAATTAAAGAATTTAACATATTCTTTAAAAGTGCTTTTCTATGCTCAGAAGTTCTATTTAACTTTTTATTGGCCATTCCGTGTCTCATTAGATTTGCTCCTCTAACTTTTTAGACATTTCAGCTATATTTTCAGGTGGCCAGTTTGGTATTTCCATACCAAGATACAAAGACATACCAGTCAAAACTTCTTTTATTTCATTTAAAGATTTTCTACCAAAATTTGGCGTTCTAAGCATTTCACCTTCTGATTTTTGAACAAGATCACCTATGTAAATAATATTATCATTCTTTAAACAGTTCATCGAACGAACTGACAATTCTAATTCATCTACTTTTCTTAAAAGATTTTTATTAAATTCGGGTTCAGATGAAACTTCTTTAACTGGAGCTTCTACCGGCTCATCGAAGTTAACAAACATGTTTAGTTGATCTTGAAAAATTCTAGCAGAGTATGCAACAGCATCTTCAGCAGAAATTGAACCATTTGTCTCAACTTCCATAGTTAACTTATCATAATCCAAAGCTTTACCCTCTCTAGCAGTGCTTATAGCATATGAAACTTTTTTTACAGGACTGTACAATGAGTCTATTGCAATTAAACCAAGTGGTGGCTCTTCTGGCTTATTCATTACAGCTGGCACATAACCCTTGCCGGTTCCAACATTCATTTCCATATGAAAATGAGTATTTTCATCTAAATTACAAATAACCAAATCGGGATTTAAAATCTCAATATCATTAACAGCCTCAATATCAGAAGCTTTAATTTCGCCTGGTCCTTTTGCATCTAAAATAAGTTTTTTAACACCGTCTGCAGAACTTTTTAATGCTAACGACTTAACGTTTAAAACTATATCAGTTACATCTTCTCTAACACCTTTGATAGATGTAAATTCATGCAATACACCATCTATCTGAATGGAAGTCACTGCTGTCCCCCTTATAGATGAAAGTAAAATTCTTCTTAGTGAATTACCTAAAGTTAAACCATAGCCTTTTTCTAATGGTTCAGCGATAATTTTAGCATGTGATTTATCATCACTAATTTTAACATCTAATTGAGCTGGTTTAATTAATGCTTTCCAATTTTTAGCATTTACATTTAAACTTTCCATTTATTAAACTCTCCTTTTTTTTGGTGGTCTTACGCCGTTATGTGGCATTGGTGTTGTATCTTTTATAGAAAGAATTTTAAATCCTTTCGCTTGTAATGCTCTTAAAGCTGTCTCTCTTCCTGATCCAGGTCCTTTAACCTGTACAGTTAATGTTTTCATTCCATATTCTAGTGCTTTAGATGCGGCTGAATCTGCAGCAACTTGTGCAGCATAAGGAGTTGATTTTCTTGAACCTTTAAAACCTTTTTGTCCAGCTGAAGCCCATGAAATAACATTTCCATTAGTGTCTGCTATAGAGATTATTGTATTATTAAAAGTTGATTGAACGTAAGCAATACCATTACTAATATGTTTTTTAATTTTTTTTTTTTTAGAATATGAACTTTTTTTAGATTTTTTTTCTAATTTTTTTTCAATTTTTTTTTCTACAACAGTGTCTGCATTTTCTACTTTATCTACTTTAGCCATAAATTAATTATTTTTTAAGTGGTGTTAATTTTTTACCTGCGATTGCAATAGCCTTACCTTTTCTAGTTCTGGCATTACATCTTGTTCTTTGTCCTCTAACTGGAAGTTTTTTTCTATGTCTCGAACCTCTGTAACAAGCTAGATCAATCAATCTTTTGATAGTTAAAGAGTAGTCCCTTCTAAGATCACCTTCTACTTTAAAATTTGCATCAATATATTCTCTAATTTTTAAAATATCGTCATCTGTTAACTCATTAATTCTTTTAGCAGCAGGGATTTCTAATGATGTACAAATCTGATTAGAAAATTTATCGCCGATACCATAGATGTACGTTAAACCTATGTGGACAAGTTTGTTTTGGGGAATGTTTACACCTGCTATACGAGCCATATTTTTGAGAATAAATTTAGCCTTTTATATAAGAAGATGTTCTAAAGTCAACGCCTTAAACATTAAGAACATCATTGATTTTATTGGTAATTTGCTCAATTTCGACAGCACCATCGATTTCTGTGAAATTTTCTTTTTTTGAGTAAAAATCGAGGATTGGTTGAGTTGTTTTCATATATGTCTCATACCTTGCTACAACTACATCAAAATTATCGTCTTTTCTCTTCTTAAGAAAATCTTTACCACATGGGTGTAGGTCTATTTGCTCTTTATTAAAAAATTCATTCAAAGTGATATTACATTTATCACATGTCATTCTACCCATAATACGTTTTTCAATTATATCCTTTGACACATTTAAAAAAATTATATGACCAATAGTTTGATTAAATTCACCTAAAATTAGCTCTAAATTCTTAGCTTGCTCAACATTCCTAGGATATCCATCAAAAATTATTCTGTCTCTAAATTTAAGATTAGTAATAGATTTTCTTAACAGGGTATTAACAGTTTCGTCTGAAACAAATTTACCATTCGATATCAATTTTTCTATTTTTTCACCAAATGGTGTTTTTAACTTAACCTCATCTCTTAAAAGATCACCCGTTGATAATTGAAAGTAATTATGTTTTTTAACAATGAATTGTGCCTGTGTGCCCTTGCCAGCTCCAGGGGGACCAAATAAGATTATGTTCACAGAATTATTTACCGAATTTGGTTTTTTTTATTAATTGCTCATATTGGGAGCTCATTAATCTCGTTTGTATTTGAGTTACCGTATCAATTGCAACAACAACAACAATTAAAATTGAAGTGCCACCTAAGTAAAAAGGTATTGGATAATTTGCGATTAAAAATTCTGGCATCAAACATACAATAGTTAAATAAAGAGCACCTATAGTTGTAAGTTTAGTAACAATTTTTTCTATGTATAAAGCTGTGTTTTCGCCAGGTCTAATTCCTGGTACAAAACCACCGTACTTTCTTAAATTATCAGCAGTCTCTGTTGGGTTAAAAGTAATCGAGGTGTAGAAAAAAGTAAAAAATATTATTCCTGATGCATACAATAGCATGTAAAGGGGTTGGCCTTGAGTGAAGAATGAGCTTATGTTTAAGAGTGCATCGTTATCTGAAAAACTAAAGTTAGAAAAAGTTACAGGCAATAACAATAAAGCTGATGCAAAAATTGCAGGTATAACTCCTGCTTGGTTAATTTTCAAAGGTAGATGAGAAGATTCACCACCATACATTTTGTTGCCCATTTGTCTTTTAGGGTAATTTATTAAAATTTTTCTTAAAGCTCTTTCCATAAAAACAATGAACATGATCGTTCCAACCAATAATACAAAAATTCCAATAATCATAATTGTGGATACCGCACCTGTTCTCCCTAATTCAAATGTAGTTACTAGTGCTCTTGGAATTTCAGCAACAATTCCAGCAAAAATAATCAATGAAATACCATTACCAATACCTCTTTGGGTTATTTGTTCACCAAGCCACATTAGAAACATTGTACCAGCAACAATAGTTGATACTGCTGTTATTGTAAAAAATAAACCCGGGTTAATAACTAAATCAGCAGATGACTGCAAACCAACCGATAAACCATAGCCCTGAATAGTAGCTAGTAAAACGGTTCCATATCTTGTTATTTGTGTAATTTTAGCTCTTCCAATTTCACCTTGTGCTTTTAAATTTTTAAAATAGTCAGATACACCTGTTAATAATTGAACAATAATAGACGAAGAAATGTATGGCATTATACCTAAAGCAAAAATTGCCATTCTACTAACAGCACCACCAGAAAAAACATTGAACATTCCCAGTAACCCTTTTTGATTACCACTCATCATTGTCTGTAATTGTTCTGGGTCAATGCCAGGAATAGGCACAAAAGTACCAAACCTGTAAACTGCTAAAATAAATATTGTAAAAAATATCCTGTTTTTAAGATCATTAGTTTGAGAAGATGCACTCATAATATCTTAATTATTTTTTTAATTGTATTGTGCCGCCAGCTTTCTCTAATTTAACTACAGCAGATTTAGATATTAGATCAGCTTCAATACTGACTTTGTCTTTAATATCACCTGTACCAAGTATTTTTAATTTTTGTGAATTTTTATTAATCAATTTTAGCTTTTTAAGTAAAGCAATATTAATTACATCACTAGAATTAATAGTTTTTTCATTAATGTATGATTGAATTTTTTCTAAGTTCATTATTGCTATGATAGCTTGATATCTTTTAATAGCATTAAATCCTCTTTTAGGTAACCTTCTATATAAAGGCATTTGACCACCCTCAAAAGCTTTAATTGCCACTCCAGATCTAGATTTTTGACCCTTAACACCTCTGCCAGAAGTTTTACCTTTACCGGATCCAATACCTCTACCTACCCTCATTTTCTTCTTATATAAAACTTTTCCAGTAGTATTTAATGTGCTCATTATCCTCTTTTTTCAATTATGTCAGAAATTTTTTTATTTCTAATTGTTGCTATATGCTTTGGTGAATTTTGTTTTGAAAGAGCCTTCATTGTAGCTCTTATCATGTTGTGAGGGTTTGATGTTCCCATTGATTTAGCAACTATATCTTTAATTCCTAAAACTTCACAAACAGCTCTAACAGGTCCACCTGCAATAATACCAGTTCCCTTTGGAGCAGATCTTAAAATAATTTTACCCGCACCGTCTTTTCCATAAACATCGTGATGAATAGTTCTTCCTTCTCTTAGGGGGATATGGATTAAAACTCTTCTAGCTGTTTCGTTAGCTTTTTTAATGGCATCAGGAACTTGTTTGGCTTTTGCGTGAGCTACACCAATTTTCCCCGCTTGATTTCCTACAACAACTAGTGCTGAAAAACCAAATCTACGCCCACCTTTTACAACTTTAGTAATTCTATTAATGTGAACTAGTTTCTCTAAAATACCATCATCATTTTTTTTCTTAAAATCCATAATTAAAATTCCATTCCATTTTTACGTAATGTTTCTGCAAACGCCTTAACTCTACCATGATATTTATAAACTCCCCTATCAAAATAGATCTTTGTTATTTTTTTCTCAACAGCTTTTTTTGCTAATTTTTCAGCAACAATCTTGGAAATCTCTGTTTTGTTAACTTTGTTCATAGCTTTGATTTCTTTTTCGATAGAAGAAGAAGAAAGCAAAGTAATATTTTTAACATCATCAATTATTTGAGCTGATATATTTTTTAAAGACCTTGAAATACTTAATCTAAATCTATCAGGAGAAGAAACTTTTTTAACTTTATTGGTAACTCTAAATTTTTTTCTTTGAATAGCATTTAATTTCATTATTTTTTCTTTCCTTCTTTTCTTAATATATATTGACCTTTTTCTCTAATACCCTTGCCTTTATAGGGTTCAGGTTTTCTAAAAGATTTAATTTTTGAACAAACCATACCAACCTGTTGTTTATCAGACCCACTTACCTTAACAGTTGTTTGTTTTTCAACAATAATTTTAATACCATCTGGAATATCAAAATTTATATCATGACTATAACCAAGCTGAAGGTTTAATTGTTTTTCTTTTAATGCAGCTCTATATCCAACACCTACAAGTTCAAGTATTTTTTCATAACCTGTGCTAGATCCAATCACAGCATTATTAATTAAACTTCTATTCATTCCCCATAGTCTTTTTGAATTTTGGTCAACTTTTTTGGGTTTAATTGATATTTCTTTTCCTTCCGTAATATCAACATTAAACATTTCCAAATCAACATTAAGAGATTTTTTTCCTAATGGTCCTTCAATATTAAGAACACTACCAGAAAGCACTGCTTTAACTTTTTCTGGAATTGAAATACTTATTTTACCAATTTTAGACATTAAAATACCTTGCAGATTATCTCGCCACCAACCTTTTGTTTTCTAGCATCAACATCAGTCATAACACCTTTTGGAGTAGAAATTATTGCAACACCCAGTCCACCATTAATTTTTGGCAAACTGTCTGCGCTTGAAAAAATTCTCCTTCCAGGTTTGGATACTCTTTCAAAAGTACTAATGACTGGGTTTCCAGAGTAATATTTTAGGTCTATAGATAAAACTGGTTTTTTGTCTTCTGTGTCAATTTTATATTCTTTAATAAATCCCTCATTTTTTAGAATATCTGCAATTTTAACTTTAAAGTTAGAAGAAGGCAGTGCAACTTTTTTATGATTTCTCACTAAAGCATTTTTTATTCTTGCGATCATGTCTCCTATTGGGTCACTTAAACTCATATTTTCCTTTCTACCAGCTCGACTTTGTCATACCTGGAATTAATCCATGCAATCCTAAGTCTCTTAAAGCTATTCTTGATATTTTTAATTTTCTGTAAACACCATGTGGTCTTCCAGTTATTTGACACCTATTCATCACTCTATTTTTGGCAGAATTTCTAGGTAAATTAGATAATTTTTGTTGTGCTTTGAATCTTTCTTCAAGGGAAATTTTCTTATCCATAATAATTTTCTTCAGAGCTAATCTTTTTTTAAAAAGTCTATCTGAAAGTTTAATTCTTTTATCGTTTTTTTGAACTGCGCTTACTTTAGCCATTGTTAATTATCTCCTTTTTTAATGAATGGAAAATTTAATTTTTCCAAAAGTGCAAGGCTATGATCTTTATTCATAGCAGAAATTACAACCACTACATCAAGTCCTCTAATTCTATCTATTCTGTCGAAATTAACTTCAGGAAAAATTATATGTTCTTTTATTCCAAAAGTATAATTCCCAAATTTATCAAAACCTTTAGGGGATAGGCCTCTAAAATCTTTAATTCTAGGTAACGCAATGTTAACTAGTCTATCGATAAATTCGTACATTTTATTACCTCTTAAAGTAACTTTTAAACCTGCATTAGTACCTTTTCTGGTTTTAAAGTTAGCAACAGATTTCTTAAATTTTGTTACAGTAGGTTTTTGCCCTGTAATTTTCCCCAAATCTTCTTCAGTAGATTTCATAATTTTAGCATCAGCACCGTCAAGACCTAAACCCATATTGATGACAACTTTAAGGATTTTTGGACCTTGATATGTATTTCTAAATCCTAACTTTTCTTTAAGCGCAGGTTGAATTTCTTTGTAATAAAGTTCTTTTAATCTTGGTATCATTATTTTTTAGCCTCAGTTTTTTTAATTTTTTCTTTTGCTTCAACAAGTGCAAGGTTTGAAATATGAATAAAGCTTTCTTTAGAAATTATTCCACCCTTTTTTTCTTTTGTTGTTTTTACGTGTTTTTTCACAATATTAATTCCTTGAACTTTTGCTCTATTATTGGGTCTATCTATCTCAATAACCTCACCTTCTTTTTTTTTATCTCTTCCAGTTAATACTTTTACTTTAGAGCCTTTTTTAATCATTTTATAATACCTCAGGAGCCAATGAAATTATTTTCATTTGACCTTTATTTCTTAATTCTCTTGTAACTGGGCCAAAAATTCTAGTTCCAACTGGTTCACCTTTATCATCAACTAAAACTGCTGCATTGTTATCAAATTTAACTTTTGAACCATCTTCTCTATGAATTCCATATTTAACACGAACTACAACTGCTTTGTGTACGGAGCCTTTTTTTACTTTACCCTTGGGTATTGCTTCTTTTACAGCAACAACAATTGTATCACCAATGCTAGCGTATCTACGTTTTGATCCACCTAAAACTTTAATACACTCAATTCTTTTTGCACCAGTGTTATCGGCAACTAACATTTCAGTTTGTACCTGTATCATTTAGAACCATCCATTACTTGAAATTTTTTATTTTTAGAGAAAGGCTTACATTCAATTATTGAAACTGTATCACCAGTTTTAAATTTATTGTTTTCATCGTGAGCATTATATTTTTTTTTAACTTTAACAACTTTTTTAAGCACAGGATGTGAATATTTTCTCTCTACTGCTACAGTGATAGTTTTATTAGGTTTGTCACTAGTGACTACGCCTGTTAATATTTTTTTAGGCATTTAATTTTTCCCTTAGTATAGTTTTTAATCTTGCTATTGTTTTTTTTGTCTGGCCTATTTTTGATGGATCTTTAATTTCAGAGTTAATTCTCTGAAATCTAAAATTAAATAAATCTTTTTTTAACTTATCTATATTCTTTAAAACTTCATCTTTAGATAATTTTTTAATTTCTTGTTTTTTCATACTATACAAATCTTTTTATAAATTTAGTTTTAATGGGCAATTTTGCAGATGCCTTGTAAAGAGCTTCTTTTGCAATTGTTTCTGACACTCCATCAATTTCAAATAGAATTCTACCCGGTTTAACTCTGCATGCCCAATACTCAGGAGCACCTTTACCTTTACCCATACGCACTTCAACGGGCTTCTTAGAAACGGGTATATTAGGAAAAATTCTAGTCCAAACACGACCTTGTCTTTTCATATGCCTAGTTAGAGCAACTCTTGCAGCCTCAATTTGTTTTCCAATAATTCTTTCAGGTGCCATCGCTTTTAATGCAAACGAACCGTAGTTAATCTTTGCAGCACGAGTAGCTGTTCCGTGAATTCTGCCTTTGTGTGCTTTTCTAAATTTTGTTCTAACAGGTTGCAACATAATTATATTTTACCCTCTTTAGGTATTATTTTATTTGTTTCTTGACTAAATTCTCTTGCAAATACCTCACCTTTATAAATCCAAACTTTAATTCCAATTATTCCAAAAGTAGTTAAAGCTTCAGCTTCATCATAATCGATATCAGCTCTTAATGTATGAGAAGGAATACTGCCCTCTCTTAACCATTCCGTTCTTGCAATCTCGTTACCTCCAAGTCGACCACTTATTGACACCTTAATTCCTCTTGCACCTAATCTCATGCAAGACTGCATGGCTCTTTTCATTGCCCTTCTATAAGATATTCTTTTTACAAGTTGTTGAGCAATATTTTCAGCTACTAAATAAGCATTAGTTTCGGGTTTTTTAATTTCTTTAATATTTAGAGTTACTTCATTGCTAGTGAATTTAGATAGATTATTTTTAATCTTATCAATATCACTACCTTTTTTACCAATAACAAATCCGGGTCTTGAAGTGTAGATTGTAACAAAACATTTATTTGAAGTTCTTTCAATCATCACTTTTGATACACCAGAGTTAACTACATTTTTTTTTATGTAAGCTCTAATTTTAAAATCTTCTATTAGATAATTTCCAAAATCCTTCTTTTTAGCATACCAAACAGAGTCCCAGCCTCTATTTACGCCAAGTCTAAAACCTATCGGATTAACTTTTTGTCCCATGACTCTCCATTTGTTTTGCTTCTGATAATATAATAGTAATTGTTGAATATGGCTTTAAAATTGGCGCAGCTCTTCCTTTTGCTCTAGGTCTAAATCTTTTCATAACAACTTTTTTTCCACAATAAGCCTCTTTCACAATTAATTTATCAATATCATATTGATTATTATTTTCAGCATTAGCAATAGCTGATGAAACAGTTTTCCTAATTTCTCTAGTTATTCTTTTTGCAGAGAATTGTAATTCTCTAATAGCGACATCAACTTTTTTTCCGACAATTGCCTTAAGAATTGGATTAAGTTTTCTTACACTAGATCTAATATTGTTATTTACCGACCTAACTGTATCTACTTTTATTCTATTAATTTTCTTTGTCTTGTTCATAATTATTTTTTCTTCTCTGCAGGTTTAGCTTTTTTATCAGCTGGCGTGTGACCAAAGAATGTTCTAGTAGGTGAAAATTCACCAAGTTTGTGACCTACCATATCTTCAGATATAGTAACTGGTATAAATTTTTTACCATTGTAAATCAAAAAACTAACACCAATAAATTCAGGAATTATAGTTGACTTTCTTGACCAAGTTTTAATTGGCATTTTTTTTGGGTCTAATTTTTGTTTTTCAACTTTTTTAATTAAACTTTCTTCAACAAAAGGACCTTTCCACACTGATCTAGCCATTATTTTTTAGAATCCTTTCTTTTATTTCTTCTTTTAACTATAAATTTGTCTGTTCTTGCATTTGTTCTTGTTTTTAATCCTTTAGCACCTTGACCTGTTGGTGATACCGGATGTCTTCCACCAGCACTCTTACCTTCACCACCACCGTGTGGGTGATCAACTGGGTTCATCACAACTCCTCTAGTATGAGGTCTTCTACCTAGCCATCTTGATCTTCCAGCTTTACCAATTTTAATATTTTTTTGATCTGGGTTCGACAAAACACCTATAGTTGCCATACATCTTGAATCTATTTTTCTAACCTCTCCAGATGTCATTTTAATTAATGAGTAATTACCGTCTAAACCGCTTATAGTGACAGATGTTCCTGCTGATCTTGCTATTTTTCCACCACCGCCTGGCTGTAATTCAACATTATGTACGTTTACACCTACTGGAATATCTCTTAACGGCATACAATTTCCAACTTTAATCTCTTTAGCAGATCCATTTTCAACTAGATCACCAACGTTGATTTTTTGAGGTGCTAAATAGTAAAAATGAGTTCCATCTTCAAATTTGATTAACATAATATAACACGATCTATTTGGATCATATTCAATACGCTCAACTGTTCCAGGTACGTCAAATTTTTTCCTATAAAAATCAACTAGTCTATACATTTTCTTATGCCCACCACCCGACATATTTCTTGAAGTAATGTGGCCATTATTATTTCTCCCACGCATTGAACTTTTAGGCTCAACAAGCGCTTTAAAAGGTTTACCTTTCCATAGGCCAGTTCTATCAACAAGGACAGTTCCTCTTGTTGATTTTGTATATGGTTTGAAGGTTTTTAATGCCATTATTTAAATTCCTGTTGTTAGATCAATACTTTGACCTTTTTTTAGAGTTATAATTGCTTTTTTATATCCTTGAACATTTACTTTTTTCCCTCTTTTAACAACTTTTCTGTTTTGTTTATTTATAATGTTAATCTTAATAACATTAACTTTAAAAATTTTTTCAATATTTTTTTTTAAATTAATTTTATTAGCTTCTCTTGGAACTTTAAATACAATTTTGTTTTGTTCAGAGAGATTTGTAGTCTTTTCAGTAACCATGGGTGATAATATTTTATCGTATAAGTGTATTTTATCCATTTTAAGAATATCTCTTTTCTAGTTCTTTTATTGAGCTTTCAGTAAATACAACTTTTTTAAATTTAATAATATCAAAAGCACTAAAGTGATTAATGTCAGTAACTTTAACGTTTGGAATATTTCTCATAGATTTTTCAACTTTATCTTTTGAAATCTTATCTAAAATTATTAATGAATGAGTTAATTCAAATTTTTTAATGATTGAATACATCTCTTTAGTTTTCTTAATTTCAGTAGCAAAATCACTAAAGATTAATAATTTATTTAGTTTGTTTTTTTCAGTAATTAGCGATGCTATACTCAATTTTTTTTCACTTTTATTTAGTTTTCTTTTTTTATAGGCAAGTTCACCTTTGGGGCCGTGTGCAACACCACCACCAACAAATATAGGGGCTTTTCTACTAGCATGACGGGCTCCACCAGTTCCTTTTTGAGCATAAATTTTTGAAGTAGATCCAGCAATCTCATTTTGCTGTTTTGTTTTAGCGTGCCTACCTTTGTAGTTAGCGTTGGTTTTGTATAAAACATTATCTACTAGTTTTTTATTTATTTTTGCTGAAAAGATTTTATCTAAAACTTCAATAGAGTCTTTTTTCCCATCTAAATTTATTTTATCTATTTTCATTATCTTTTCTTTTTATCTGGTGTTTTTTTAGCTTCTTCAGCAGCTGCAATTTTTTCTTGAATAGTCATTTTATTAATAACTTTAACTGATTGTTTAACCAGTATTTCTGAATTCTTTGAGCCAGGTATTGAACCTTTTACGTACAATAATTCATTTTCTAAATCGGTTTTAATAATCTCTAAATTTTGCATAGTTCTAACTCTATCACCCATGTGACCTGCCATTTTCTTTCCTTTAAAAACTTTACCAGGATCTTGCCTTTGACCTGTTGAACCATGAGATCTGTGGGAAACTGAAACACCGTGAGTAGCTCTTAAGCCACCAAAATTGTGTCTTTTCATTGCTCCAGCAAAACCTTTACCAATAGTTTTTGAAGTAGTATCAACAAATTTTACTTCATTAAAAATTTCTAAACCAAATTCATTACCTTCTTTGTATATCTCGGTGTCTTTTACTCTAAATTCCTTTAACTTCTTCTTGGCTTCTGTATTTTTCTTTGCATACATGCCCTTCATAGCTTTTGTCAGTTTTGAACTTTTAATATTTCCAAATCCCAATTGTATTGCTTTGTACCCACGTTTATCTTCTTCAATCACACTAATAACTCTTGCTTTTTCCATTTTTATTACTGTAACAGGAACCAAACGACCGGTTTTATAAAACTCTCTAGTCATACCAATTTTTTTTCCTACTAAAGCTATTTCAGTCATAATTAAATTTTTATCTCCACATCAACACCTGACGCTAAATCTAGTTTCATTAAAGCTTCTACAGTTTGAGGTGTAGGTTCAATGATATCAATCAATCTTTTATGCGTTCTTGTTTCAAATTGCTCTCTACTTTTTTTATCAATGTGGGGTCCTTTTAAAACTGTGTATTTTTCAATTCTAGTTGGTAGTGGTATTGGACCTTTAACTGTTGCACCTGTTCTTTTAACAGTGTTAACAATCTCTTCTGTAGATGCATCTAAGATTTTATTGTCATAAGCTCTTAATTTAATTCTAATATTTTGTTTTTCCATAATAATTATCCAGCAATCTTTTTGGTTACTTCATCCTGTACGTTTTGTGGGACTTTAGAATAATGATCAAAGAACATTGAATATTGAGCTCTTCCTTGTGACATTGATCTTAAACTATTTATATATCCAAACATATTAGCCAAAGGAACCATCGCTGTTATAACGGTCGCATTTCCTCTGCTTTCCTGTTCACTTATTTGACCTCTTCTACTATTTAAATCACCAATAACGTCGCCCATGTAATCTTCAGGAGTTACTACTTCAACTCTCATTACTGGCTCTAATAATTTTAATCCACCTCTAGTACATGCTTCCTTAAAACAAGCTCTACCGGCTAATTCAAAAGCAAGAACGCTAGAGTCAACGTCGTGATGTAATCCATCTAAAATTGTAACTTTATAATCAATTAAAGGGAATCCAGCTAAAATTCCACCATCAGATATTGTTTCTATACCTTTCTCAACACCAGGAATGAATTCTTTCGGAATTGATCCACCTTTAATTTTACTATCAACCTCCCTACCTTTACCAGGCTCTTGAGGTTCTACTAAAAGTTTAACTTTTGCAAATTGTCCAGCACCACCACTTTGCTTTTTGTGGGTATATTCAAACTCAGAAGAATTTTGAATAGTTTCACGGTAAGCAACTTGAGGTGCACCAATATTAGCTTCAACATTAAATTCTCTTTTCATACGATCAACAATAATATCTAGATGGAGCTCACCCATACCTTTAATAATAGTTTGACCAGATTCTTCATCTGAAGTTACCCTAAATGAAGGGTCTTCTTTTGCTAATCTCGCTAAAGCTTCACCCATTTTTTCTTGGTCAGCTTTTGTTTTAGGTTCAACAGCAATTTCAATCACTGGCTCTGGAAATTCCATCGGTTCTAATAAAACTGGGTTAGCTTCATCACATAAAGTGTGACCAGTTATTGTGTATTTTAGTCCTGCCAACGCAACAATGTCGCCTGCATTTGCTTCTTTGATATCTTCTCTAGAGTTTGCATGCATTAAAAGCATTCTACCGACTCTTTCCTCTTTTTCTTTTGAGGTATTATATATTGCAGTTCCAGTTTTAATTGTTCCAGAATAAACTCTTATAAAGGTTAAAGATCCTACAAATGGGTCGTTAGCAACTTTAAATGCTAGAGCAGAAAAACCAGCCGCATCATCAAATTTCATTTCAACAACATCATCTGTGCCAGGTTTTGTTCCATTAATAGAGCCAATATCAATTGGACTTGGTAAATAGTCAATAACTGCATCAAGTAATGGTTGAACCCCTTTATTTTTAAAGGCTGAACCAGTAGTTATAGGAACAAAACTAAAGTTTAGAGTTCCTTTTCTTATGCATTTAATTAAATCTTCTTCTTTAATCTCATCACCATTTAAATAACTTTCCATTAACTTTTCATCTTGTTCAACAGCAGTTTCAACAAGCTCAGTTCTATATTTTTGGGTAATCTCTTTTAAATCATCAGGAATTTCTTTATATTCCCATTCAGCACCTAAGGCTTCATTTTTCCAAATCTGGGCCTTCATCTTAACTAAGTCAACAACTCCTACTAAATCTGCTTCCATACCAATTGGGATTTGTATAACTAAAGGTTTGCAACCAAGTCTATCTCTAATCATATCCACACATCTATAAAAATCTGCACCTGTTCTGTCTAATTTATTTACAAAGCAAATTCTTGGAACTTTATATTTATCAGCTTGTCTCCATACTGTTTCGGATTGAGGCTCAACGCCTGCAACTCCATCAAAAACACATACAGCGCCGTCTAAAACTTTTAATGATCTTTCAACTTCAATAGTAAAATCTACGTGACCAGGAGTATCAATAATATTAATTCTATGGTCATTCCAAAAACAAGTAGTTGCAGCTGAAGTAATTGTAATTCCTCTTTCTTGTTCTTGTTCCATCCAATCCATTGTTGCAGCGCCATCGTGAACTTCACCTATTTTATGACTTTTTCCCGTATAGTATAAAATTCTTTCAGTAGTAGTGGTTTTACCGGCATCGATATGCGCCATAATTCCAATATTTCTATATGTATCTAATGTATTCGTTCTAGCCATAAATTTTTACCACCTAAAATGAGCAAAAGCCTTATTTGATTCTGCCATTTTATGTACATCTTCTCTTTTTTTAACTGCGGATCCTTTTTTTTCATAAGCGTCATACAGTTCATTAAAAATCTTATCAGACATGTGTTTGTCTTTTCTTTTTCTTGAAGCATCAACAAGCCATCTAATAGCTAAAGCTTGAGCTCTGTTAGATTTTACTTCAACAGGAACTTGATACGTTGCACCACCCACTCTTCGTGATCTAACTTCTACAGTAGGTTTGATGTTATTAATTGCTTCATTAAAAACATTAATTGGCTCTTCTTTAGTTTTTGATTTAATTTTTTCGATTGCTTCATAAACTATTTTTTCAGCAACAACTTTTTTTCCATCATACATAATGGAGTTGATTAATTTTGGAATAATAGTGGATTTAAAAATTGGATCTGGAATAACAACTTTTTTTGGTTGAGTTTTTTTTCTAGACATAATTATTTACCTTTTTTAGTTCCATATAGAGATCTACGTTTCTTTCTATTTGCGACTGCTTGTGTGTCTAAATTTCCTCTAAGAATATGATAACGAACACCAGGTAAATCTTTTACACGACCACCTCTGATTAAAACCACTGAGTGTTCTTGAAGATTATGTCCTTCACCACCAATATAAGCTGTAACTTCAAAGCCGTTTGAAAGTCTAACTCTTGCAACTTTTCTTAATGCTGAGTTAGGTTTCTTGGGGGTTGTTGTATAAACTTTAAGACACACACCTCTTTTTAAGGGCTGTTTTTCTAATGCAGGAACTTTGTTCCTTGCAACAGGTCTGGTTCTTTTCTTTCTTAACAACTGATTAATAGTTGGCATAAATTTTTTAATTAATTAATTTATTTTTGAATGAAAATAACTGACAGGTTATTTTGTGGCAGCGTTTAGTTCCTTAAAGTAGGTACTACATTCCAACCAAAAACATCGTCAAAATACTGTTTAATTTAACTTTGTCAAACTAAAACTACAATTAAAACGTGTTTATTTATTGATTAGCTTGGCTTTCAGTTGCTTCAGCAGGTTCTATTTTATCCTGGTCTTCTAAGAATTTATTATCAGCTTTAATGGCACTTGCATTCCATTTGTTCTTGATGTGACCAGTGCCAGCTGGAACCAATCTACCAACAATAACATTTTCTTTTAAGCCATTTAATGGGTCGACCTTACCTTTAATGGCAGCATCTGTAAGAACTCTTGTAGTTTCCTGGAAGGATGCAGCTGAAATAAACGATTCAGTCTGAAGTGATGCTTTCGTAATTCCCATTAAAACTCTTTCTCCAGCAGCAGGGTTTTTTCCTTCTGCAACAAGTTTTTCATTTGTTATGTCAAATTTAATTCTATCAATCATTTCACCAGGTAAATATTGTGAATCGCCAGATTCTTTAATTTCAACTTTTTTAAGCATTTGTCTTAAAATAGTTTCTATGTGCTTATCATTAATTATTACACCCTGTAATCTGTAAACTTCTTGAACTTGGTTTACAAAATATTCTGTTAAATCCTTTATACCTAAGATTCTAAGAATATCATGAGGTAAGGGTTGTCCATCAAGTAGATATTCGCCTTTTTTAATTTTTTCACCTTGGTTAAAGTTAATATGTTTGCCTTTTGGAATTAAATAGTTTGAAGGTTCTCCGTCCTCAGGTTGGATAGAAATTTTCTGTTTACCTCTAACTTCTTTTCCAAATAAAACTTGTCCATCATTTTCAGCAATAATTGCACTATCTTTAGCTTTTCTTGCTTCGAATAATTCAGCAACACGTGGTAATCCACCAGTAATGTCTTTTGTTTTAGTTGTTTCCTTAGGTAATCTTGCAATTATGTCACCTGCAAATATTTTTTGACCATCTTTCACAGATAAAATTGAATCTGGTACTAAGTAATATCTAGCTTCATTATCATCCGCTTTTTTAATAACATTTCCTTTGGAATCTCTTAATGTAATTCTTGGTTTTAAATCGGTGTTTTTTGATTGAGCTCTCCAATCAACTACTGATATGGAAGAAATTCCCGTTGCATCATCAGTTGTTTCTTGAATAGAAACTCCATCAATCAAATCAACAAAACCTGCAATACCATCTTTTTCTGCAATTACTGGAGTTGTATAAGGATCCCATTCACAAATTTTTTCATTTGATTTAATTTTATCATCATTTTGAAAAAATAATTTTGACCCATACGCTACTTTATAAACGGCAACTTGAAGACCATTATCATCTTCAATCGTTAATTGTGTATTTCTTCCCATTACAATTAAATTATTTTTAGAATCTTTTAGTAAATTCGAGTTAACAATTTTAAGTGTACCTGCTGTTTTTGTTACAATTTGAGATTCTTGTTTAACAGAAGCAGTTCCACCGACGTGAAAAGTTCTCATAGTTAACTGTGTGCCGGGTTCTCCAATTGATTGGGCTGAAATCATACCAATAGCCTCACCAACGTGAACCATCTTACCTCTTGATAAATCACGCCCATAACAAGTAGCACAAACACCTTTTTTAGAACTACAAGTCATTACAGAGTAAGCTTTTATGAACTTAACACCTGCAGCATCAATTTTATCGCAACCAGATTCATCAATCATAATATTTTTTTTTATAACAACTTCACCTGTGATAGGGTTTTTAACATCAAATGCTGTCACCCTTCCTAAAGCTCTCTCAGATAAACTAACAACCACATTTCCACCCTCAAGAATTTCACCTAATTCAATAAATCCGGGATTATCACACTTTATTTTAGAAATCGTAAGATCCTGGGCAACATCACAAAGTCTTCTAGTCAAATATCCTGAACTAGCTGTTTTTAAAGCAGTATCTGCAAGACCTTTTCTGGCTCCATGAGTTGAGTTAAAATATTCTAGAGCCGTAAGACCTTCCTTAAAATTAGAAATAATTGGTGTTTCTATAATTTCACCAGAAGGTTTAGCTATCAACCCTCTCATTCCAGCTAGTTGTTTCATTTGTGCTGCAGATCCTCTCGCACCACTATCAGCCATCATAAATACAGAGTTAATTTTCATTCCATCTGGAGTACTTTCAGTTGCTGAAATACCTCTCATCATTTCACCCGCTACTTTATCGGTACATTTTGACCAAGCATCAACCACTTTATTGTATTTTTCTCCTCTAGTAATTAAACCTTCAGAGTATTGATTCTCATAATCAGCAATTAGTTTTTTGGTATCTTCGATTAACTGGCCTTTGTTTGGAGGAATAACAAGATCATCTTTACCGAAAGAAATACCAGCTTTAAATGCATGCTTAAATCCTAAATCTTTTAAATGATCACAAAAAATAACTGTAGTTTTTTGCCCACAAAATCTAAAAACACTATCTATGATCTCAGATACTGTTTTCTTTGGTAGCAATCTATCTATCATAGAAAAGGTAATATTTTTATTTTTAGGTAATAAGTTTGCTAATAAAAACCTTCCAGCAGTTGTTGTATATTTTTCAATTTTTTTATTTCCGTTCTCATCAGCTGTTTCGAATCTAGAAACAATTGTTGAGTGTACTTTTATTTGACCAGTTGATAACGCGTGTTCAATTTCATTGTTATTTACAAAATAACCGTCGGGCTTTTCAGTTTGAAAAGGTGCTTGAGACAAATAATAAAGACCTAAAATCATATCCTGACTAGGTACAATAATAGGCTTACCATTGGATGGACTTAAAATGTTATTCGTTGAAAGCATTAAAATTCTTGCTTCTAATTGTGCTTCTAAACTTAATGGAACATGTACAGCCATTTGATCACCATCAAAGTCAGCGTTAAAAGCTGCACAACATAATGGGTGTAATTCAATAGCGTCACCTTCAATTAATTTAGGTTCAAAAGCTTGGACACCAAGTCTATGAAGTGTTGGTGCACGGTTAAGCAATACTGGGTGCTCTCTAACAATTAATTCAAGCGCATCCCAAACAGCATTAGTTTCCATTTCAACTAGTTTTTTTGCCTGTTTAATTGTTGATGCTAATCCTAGTTTATTAAGTCTTGCATATAAGAATGGTTTAAATAATTCTAAGGCCATCTTTTTTGGCAAACCACACTCATGAAGTTTAAGATCGGGACCAACAACGATCACTGATCTACCAGAATAATCAACTCTTTTTCCTAATAAATTTTGTCTAAATCTACCCTGTTTACCTTTCAACATCTCTGCTAGAGATTTTAGTGGTCTTTTACCAGTTCCAGTGATTACTCTACCTCTTCTACCGTTATCAAATAATGCATCAACAGATTCTTGAAGCATTCTTTTTTCATTTCTAACAATAATGTCAGGAGCTTTAAGGTCCATTAATCTTTTTAAACGGTTGTTTCTGTTTATCACTCTTCTGTAAAGATCATTTAAATCAGATGTAGCAAATCTACCACCATCTAAAGGAACTAACGGTCTTAGCTCAGGTGGAATTACTGGAATAACAGTTAAGATCATCCATTCAGGTTTTTGACCCGTTTCTATAAATGACTCAATTAATTTTAGTCTCTTGATTGATCTCTCTTCATTAACTTTAGATTTAGTTTCTTTGATTGTATTAATTAATTTTTTTCTCTCTAGATCCAGATCCATTGATCTTAAAATAGAAAGAATAGCTTCAGCACCAATACCGGCTTCAAAAGATTCTTCTCCAAATTCATCTTGATATTTTGCTAACTCTTCTTCATTTAAAAGTTGGTTCTTTTGCAAAGTAGTCATTCCAGGCTCAATAACTATGAAGTTTTCAAAGTATAAAACTCTTTCCACTTCTTTTAACTTCATATCTACAGCGAGTGAAATTCTACTTGGTAGGGATTTTAAAAACCATATGTGAGCAACAGGTGTTGCTAAATTAATGTGACCCATTCTTTCTCTACGCACATTTGATTTGGTAACTTCTACACCACATTTTTCACAAATAATTCCTCTAAATTTCATTCTTTTGTACTTACCGCACAAACATTCATAATCTTTAATAGGACCAAAAATTCTAGCACAAAATAAACCATCTTTTTCAGGTCTAAAGGTTCTATAATTAATAGTCTCTGGCTTTTTGATTTCTCCATAAGTCCAAGATTTAATTTTTTCTGGACTGGCTAATGTAATTTTAATACTGCTAAAATTTTGAGCTTCTGAAACTTCACTGTTTTTAAATAAATCTGTTAGTTCTTTTTTCATATTTAATTTAACTCTATGTTTAATGCCAATGATTTGATTTCTTTAACTAATACATTAAATGATTCTGGTATTCCTGATTCAAAATTTTCCTCACCTTTAACAATGGTTTCGTAAACCTTAACCCTACCAGCAACATCGTCTGATTTAACCGTTAAAATTTCTTGTAAAGTATAAGATGCTCCATAAGCTTCTAATGCCCAAACTTCCATTTCACCAAATCTTTGGCCACCAAGTTGGGCTTTACCACCCAAAGGCTGTTGAGTAACAAGACTGTAAGGTCCTGTGGATCTAGCATGAATTTTATCTTCAACAAGGTGATGAAGTTTTAACATGTAGATAATACCAACAGTTACAGGTCTATCAAACATTTCTCCAGTTCTACCATCCCATAAATTGGTTTGTCCAGATGTTGGTAATTTAGCTAACTCAAGCATTTCAGAAACATCTTTTTCTTTCGCTCCATCAAAAACTGGAGTTGAAATAGCTATACCATTTTGCAAATTTTCACATAAATCTGCAAATTCAGTTTTATTTAATTTATCAATACCACCATCAAAAACATCTTTTCCATAAACTGACGTTAAAAAGGATGAAATCTTTTGAGTTTTTTCAAATTTTTTATTATTTTCATTTACTAGTCTTTTTACCTCTTCACCAAATTCTTTACACGCCCAACCAAGGTGAGTTTCTAGAATTTGGCCGACATTCATACGACTTGGAACACCTAATGGGTTTAATACAATATCGACTGGTCTTCCATCTTCTCTATAAGGCATATCTTCAACAGGAACGATCTTACTAACTACTCCTTTATTACCATGTCTACCTGACATTTTATCACCAGGTCTTAATCTTCTTTTGATAGCAACAAAGACTTTAACCATCTTCATAACACTTGGTAATAAGTCGTCACCACTTCTAATTTTTAGAACCTTGTCTTCAAATCTTTCTAAAATGTCTTGCTTAGCAGTATTGTATTGATCTTTTAACTGCGCAACACTTGCTTCATCATTAACATTTCCCACTATAACTTTGAAAAGATCGTTAATGCTAATTTTGTTTATAGTTTCTAAGTCAAGTTTTGTTCCTATTTCTAAATCTTTGTTTTTTTTAGTTAACGAAGCACCTGAAAAAATTTGGTTAGCTCTTTGCTTTATGCTTCTTTCTAAAATTTCTTCTTCAACAATTTTATCTTGTTGAACAGTTTCAATTTCTGCTCTTTCAATTGTTATAGATCTTTCATCTTTTTCAATACCGTGTCTATTAAAAACTCTTACATCGACAATTGTTCCACTACTACCCCTGGACATTCTCAATGAAGTGTCTGTAACGTCAATAGCTTTTTCACCAAAAATAGACCTTAATAGTTTTTCTTCTGGTCCAGAAGCAGAATCACCTTTTGGCGTAACTTTACCTACAAGAATATCTCCAGCTTTAACTTCAGCACCAATATAAACAATACCTGATTCGTCAAGATTTTTTAATGCTTCTTCATTAACATTTGGTATATCTCTTGTTATGTCTTCTTCACCTAATTTAGTATCTCTAGCCATAACCTCATATTCAACGATATGGACAGAAGTAAATACATCATCTGTTACACATCTTTCTGAGATTAAAATAGAATCTTCAAAGTTATAACCTTGCCAAGGCATGAATGCTACTGTTACGTTTTTACCAAGAGCTAACTCACCTAATTTAGTTGATGGGCCATCAGCAATGATGTCACCTGATTTAACTTTATCACCAACTCTAACTAGTGGTTTTTGGTTAATACAAGTATTTTGATTTGATCTTTTGAATTTTTGTAAATTATAAATATCAACACCAGATTTTGTAAAATCTGTTTCTTCTGTAGCTTTAATAACAATTCTTTTACCATCAATTTTGTCAACTGTACCATCACGGTCAGCAACAATAGTAACACCAGAATCAAGAGCAACATCACTTTCAATACCAGTTCCAACTAATGGAGATTCAGGTTTCAATAAAGGCACAGCTTGTCTCATCATGTTAGACCCCATAAGAGCTCTGTTTGCATCGTCATTTTCTAAAAAAGGAATTAAAGATGCAGCAACAGAAACTAATTGCTTTGGAGATACATCGATGTAATCAATATTTTCAGGTCTTGATAAAACAAAGTTTAAGTTTTCTCTACAAGGAACTAGCTCTTCTAAAATTTTTCCACTTTTATCAAGTTTGGCATTTGCTTGAGCAATTGTAAATTTCGTTTCTTCCATTGCAGATAGATATTCAACTTTATCTTCTACAATTCCATTTTTAACTTTTTTGTAAGGACTTTCAATAAATCCGTATTTATTAATTTTTGCATATGTAGATAAACTGTTAATCAATCCAATATTTGGTCCCTCAGGAGTTTCAATCGGACAAATTCTACCATAGTGAGTTGGATGAACGTCACGAACATCAAACCCAGCTCGTTCTCTAGTTAGACCTCCGGGACCTAAAGCAGAAACTCTTCTTTTGTGTGTTATTTCAGATAAAGGATTTGTTTGATCCATAAATTGAGAAAGTTGAGAACTTACAAAAAAATCTTTTAAAGATACGGTTAATGGTTTTGCATTAATTAAATCCTGGGGCATAGCTGATTCAATGTCAAGAGTCGTCATTTTTTCCTTAATTGCTCTCTCCATTCTATAAACACCTATACGGGCTTGATTTTCTACAAGTTCTCCAACAGATCTAACTCTTCTATTTCCTAGATGATCAATATCATCAACTTCATCTTTACCATCACGTAAATCTAACATTTTATGAACAATGGCTACGATGTCATCATTTCTTAAAATTGTAACTTTATCCGAACACTCTAAATTTAGTCTTGAGTTCATTTTTACTCTACCAACATCAGAAAGATCATATCTGTCAGAGCTAAAAAATAGATTATTAAAAATTTGTGTAGCAATTTCTATAGTAGGTGGCTCACCTGGTCTTAAAACTTTATAAATTTCTGTGATAGCGTCATCTTTACTGTTATTTTTGTCATTTAAAAGAGTTGTTAATAAATAAGGTCCTTTATTAATTGAATTTGTAATTGAAACATCAATAGAGTTTATGTTGGCTTCTAATATCTGTTTAATAATAGTATCATTTAACTCAGTACCTATTGCAAATGTACCTTCTTCTTCATCGTCGTTAACTTTAACGTCACTATGTAAATATTTTCCATAAAGAGATTCTTGTGAAACTAAGATATCTTTTAGTCCATCACTAGCTAGTTTTTTTGCTGTTAAATAATTAACCTTATCTCCTAATTTAATAACAATATCACCATTTTTATTGTTTATAACTTCTTCTGAAAAATTTTTAGCTTTATAGTTTTCTGGATTAAATCTAGTTTTCCACTTTCCAGTTTTAGCATCAAAGGAATAAGTTTCTTTACCATAAAATTGATCTGCTATTTCAGGCTTAGTAAATCCTAAAGCCATTAATAAAGTTGATGCAAATATTTTTTTCTTTCTATCAATTTTAAAATATAAAAAATCTTTAACATCGTACTCTAAATCTAACCATGAGCCTCTATTAGGAATTACTCTACAATTGAAAAGGAGTTTGCCACTTGCATGAGATTTTCCTTTATCGTGATCAAAGAAAACACCTGGACTTCTATGCATTTGATTTACAACAACTCTTTGTACACCATTAGTGATAAAAGTCCCACTACCTGTCATCATCGGAACTTCACCCATATAAACTTCTTGTTCTTTTGCAGATAAAATATCTTTTGTATTATTTTCTTGATCTATTTCATAAACAACTAATCTTAATATACATTTTAGAGCGGATGTATAAGATAACCCTCTTTGAATACATTCTTCCGTATCAAACTTAGGTTTTTCTAAATTATAAGAGACATACTCCAACGTCGCTTTATCATTCAGATCTTCAATCGGAAAAATGCTTTTAAAAACTCTATCAAAGCCTTTTGATAAATCACCAGCTTCAGAATCAAAATCTGTTAGTTGTTTATAGGAATTTTTTTGAACTTCTATTAAGTTAGGAATAGATAAAGTTTCAGTTAATTTACCGAAGCTTTTTCTCACATTTTTCTTTTGAGTAAAAGATAGTTGCATTTATAAATAGCTACTGATTAAAAATAATCAGCAATTAAGTTCTTTCTAATTAATTTATTTAAGTTCTACTTTTGCGCCTGCTGCTTCTAATTTTGCTTTAAGCTCTTCAGCATCTTTTTTATTAACACCAGATTTTACTTCTTTCGGTGCGCCTTCAACTAGATCTTTTGCTTCTTTAAGACCTA
The DNA here is from genome assembly GCA_905612495.1 of uncultured Candidatus Pelagibacter sp. Lineage (GTDB taxonomy): Bacteria > Pseudomonadota > Alphaproteobacteria > Pelagibacterales > Pelagibacteraceae > Pelagibacter. Next base: position 10,474 of record CAJQSF010000012.1, on the reverse strand, counting down.
AAGATGTTGCTGCTCTAACTTCCTTAATAACATTAATTTTTTTCTCACCTGCAGAAATTAACATAACTGTAAAATCATCTTTTGCTTCTTCAGCTGCTCCACCTGCTGCTGCTGCTGGTGCTGCTGCAGCCATCGCTGTAACGCCCCATTTTTCTTCAAGTTGTTTTGAAAGTTCAGCTGCTTCTACAACAGTTAAACTTGATAAGTCTTCAATAATTTTATTTAGATCAGGCATATTTTTTTATACTTCTTTAGGGTTATTTTCAGAATTTTCTGGTGACAAACTACTCATTTTTTCAGAACGTGCAAGTAAAATACTTACAAATTTTGACGCTGGTGCTGCTAAGATTCCAACAATATTTGCTCTAGCCTCATCAAGTGTAGGTAAATTAGCAACATTTTGGACTCCAGCTTGATCCAGGATATCGCTACCCATAATTCCACCTAAAAGCTTTAAGTTTTCATTGGTTTTTGCAAATTTTGATAAGATTCTTGCCGACATTATTGCGTCGTCTGAGAATGCAACAGCTGTAGCTCCAGTAAATAAATTAGAAAGATCTTTACACTTTGTTTTTTCAAGTGCAAGTTTGGTTATTCTATTTTTAGTAATCATAAATTTAATTCCATGCTCTCTCATTTGAGATCTTAACTCATCAAGTTGTGACATGTTAAGCCCCTGATAATGAGTAACTAACACGGCTTCATTATTTTGAAACTGAGATTCCATCTCAGTAATGTAGTTTTTTTTTTGATCTCGTGTCATCATAACTATATAACTTTTTCTAATTTAACTTTATAGGACACACCCATACTAGATGTAACAAAAGTATTTTTTATTAAATCACCTTTTAAAGTAAGGTTGCTTTTTTCTTTTTCTAAAGTATCTAATATCGCATAATAATTCTTTAATAGCTGATCATCATGAAAAGATTTTTTTCCAATGCTAACACCAATGTTTCCATCTTTGTCATTTCTAATTGTAGCTTGACCAGACTTTGCATCAGTTACAGCTTGTTTTACATCATCAGAAACTGATCCAAGTTTGGGATTTGGCATTAAGCCTTTTGGTCCTAAAACTTTTCCAAGTTTTGAAAGTTTAACCATCATTCCTGGAGTACAAATTAATTTTTCAAAATTTAACTCTCCAGCTTTAATTTTATCAATAAATTCATCGCTACCAACTATATCTGCACCAGCATCTTTAGCCTCTTGTGCTTTATTATCTTCACAAACAACAGCAACTTTTACCTTTTTACCATTGCCACCTGGTAAGTTAACTACAGTTCTAATGTTGACTTCACCTTTTTTTTGCTTGTTATTAACCCGGAAAGACAAATCAATTGACTCATCAAATTTTGTAGTGCAGTTTTTTTTAACATCCACTAATAATTTTTCTATTAACTCGGAAGTTAAATCTTTTGTTTTTTCTGGTAATTTTTTAAATCTTTTTGATGCCATTAGTCTTTAACCTCTATACCCATTGATCTTGCTGAACCTGCAATAATTTTTACTGCTTGTTCTAAGCTATGTGCATTAAGATCTTTCATTTTTTGTGTTGCAATTTCTTCTGCTTGTTTTTTTGTAATTGATCCAGCTATACTTCTACCAGGTTCTTTTGATCCACCTTTAAGTTTTGCAGCCTCCTTAATAAAGTGAGATGCTGGTGGAGATTTAATTTCAAAATCAAATTTTTTATCTTTATAAACTGTAATAATAACTGGGATTGGTTTTCCAGCAAATGCTTTTGTTTTATCGTTAAAGGCTTTGCAAAATTCCATTATGTTAATTCCACGTTGACCTAAGGCTGGACCAACTGGTGGAGCTGGGTTTGCTTGACCACCCATAATTTGTAATTTTATATATCCACTAATTTCTTTTGCCATTAACTTGCTTTCTCTACTTGGTTATATTCTAAATCAACGGGTGTTGGTCTTCCGAATATTGATACTGAAACTTTAAGTCTAGATTTCTCTTCATCAATATCTTCTACCATTCCACTGAATGATGCAAAAGGTCCATCAATAACCTGAACTTTTTCACCAATATTGTATTCTATACCAGATTTTGGCTGTGCTACACCATCTTTTATTTGACCTAAAATTTTTTCTATTTCTTTGTCAGATACAGGTACAGGAATACCTTTAGAACCTAAAAAACCACTAACTCTCTTTAAGTTTTTAATCATGTGGTAAAGTTCATTATCCATCTCGGTTTTTATTAACACATAACCAGGGAAGTATTTTTTTTTTCTCTGAATTCTCTTTCCTCTTTTAACTTCAGTTACATCATGAGTTGGAATAACAATTTCTTCAATTTTATCTGAAATTTTTGCCTTTTCAGCCTCTTCTCTTATTAGTCCTGCAACTTTATTTTCAAAATTTGAGTGTGATTGTACAATATACCAATTTTTCATTAAATACTTACCTTTAGTAAAGCTTCCAATAAAAATTTAAGGACTTGATCGAGAAGTAAAAAGAAAAGTGACATAATTACTGCCATTGCAAAGACCATCAATGCACCTTGCATCGTTTCTTTTCCAGTTGGCCAGGAAACTTTAAAGGCTTCTTGTTTGACTTCTTGAATAAATTTTATCGGGTTTTTCATAATATACTATTTAGCTTATTGGCAGGAGCGGAGGGACTCGAACCCTCAGCCTCCGGTTTTGGAGACCGGCGCTCTACCAATTGAGCTACACTCCTATAGAAGTTTACTCTATAATTTTAGTTACTACTCCAGCTCCAACTGTTCTACCACCTTCACGAATAGCAAAGTTTAATTTTTCGCTCATCGCAATTGGGGTAATTAAAGTAACAGTAAATTTGGCATCATCACCAGGCATAACCATTTCTGTTCCTGTTGGTAATGTTACTTCACCTGTTACATCTGTTGTTCTAAAATAAAACTGAGGTCTGTATTTAGTAAAGAAAGGAGTGTGTCTTCCCCCCTCGTCTTTTTTAAGTACGTAAGCCTGTGCTTCGAATTTAGTATGCGGGGTAATTGAACCTGCTTTACAAAGAACTTGTCCTCTTTGAATATCGTCTCGCTCAACACCTCTTAATAAAATACCAACGTTGTCTCCTGCTTCACCAGAATCTAAAAGCTTTCTGAACATCTCAACACCAGTACAAACTGATTTCTTAGTTGCAGTAACACCGACGATTTCAACTTCTTCACCAGTTTTAATGACGCCAGATTCAATTCTACCAGTTGCAACTGTTCCTCTTCCTGAAATTGAGAAAACATCCTCAACAGGCATTAAGAAAGGTTTATCAACATCTCGAGTAGGTTGAGGAATAAATTCATCAACAGTTTTCATTAATTCTATAATTGAATTTTTTCCAATTTCATCATCTCTACCTTCAACAGCAGCTAAAGCAGAACCTTTAGTGATTGGAGTTGTTTCACCAGGATATTTGTAAGAAGTTAAAAGTTCTCTAATTTCCTCCTCTACAAGTTCGATCATGTCTTTATCATCTACTTGATCAACTTTGTTCAAGTAAACAACAATTGAAGGAATACCAACTTGTCTTCCTAAAAGAATGTGTTCTCTAGTTTGAGGCATAGGACCATCAGCAGCGTTAACTACTAAAATAGCTCCATCCATTTGTGCTGCACCTGTAATCATATTTTTTACATAGTCAGCGTGACCTGGGCAATCTACGTGAGCATAATGTCTCTTGTCAGTTTCATACTCTACATGAGCAGTTGAAATTGTAATTCCTCTTTCTTTTTCTTCAGGAGCTTTATCAATTTGATCGTACGCAGTAAATGTTGCCGTTGAACCAGCTGTTTCAGATAACACTTTTGTGATCGCAGCAGTTAAAGTTGTCTTGCCATGATCGACGTGACCGATTGTACCGATGTTACAGTGCGGTTTATTTCTTACGAACTTTTCTTTTGACATTTCTTTTTTCCCTCAGTTTTTTGTTTTATTAATAATTTCTTTTTTCCTTGGAGCGGGTAAAGAGAATCGAACTCTTACATCCAGCTTGGAAGGCTAGCGTTCTACCATTGAACTACACCCGCACAACATCAAGAATAACACTCCATTGTTACATGAAAAATTTATTGAATGGTGGAGGGGGAAAGATTCGAACTTTCGAAGACCGAAGTCAACGGGTTTACAGCCCGCCCCATTTGACCGCTCTGGAACCCCTCCTTATTGGGGAAGTGTCCCCTGTTCAATAAAAGTCTCAAACAACAAGCGTTTTATATATTTTTATTATGCAATTGCAACACGAGATTTACTGGGAAAACATGCTAAAATACGTATAAAACAAACATATATATATGAATAAGTCATCTTTTTTGATCGTAGGTCAACATGCTGTTATTGAGGCTCTAAGAAACCCTAATAGAAAGGTTTTAAAAGTTTTTTTGACTGAAGAAAGTAAGAAAAATATTCATAGAAAAAACCCAAAAAAAAATGTTCTTGAAGATGTAAAAGTTTATTTTAAATCTAAGAAAGAATTAGATAAATACACCTCAAAAGATCAAATGATGCATGGTGGTTATATTGCTGAAGTAGAGCATTTGGACCAGCTTGATTTAAAAGAATTTATAAAAGGAAAAAATAATCTAACATTTGTTTGTATCGATGAGGTTACTGACCCAAGAAATATTGGGTCACTAATAAGAAGTGCAGCATCATTTAATATTGATGGATTAATAGTTAAAGAAAGACAATTTCCAAGTGATAGTAAGCTAATGTATAAATCTGCAAGTGGCTGCATGGAACATCTAAATATTTTTGAAGTCTCAAATATTAATTCGACACTTAAAAACTTGAGAGAAAAAAATTTTTGGGTTTATGGCTTTGATGCTAAGGGAGATAAAAATTTTACTGAATTAAAATGGGAAGGAAAAAATGTTCTCTTATTTGGCTCAGAAGGATTTGGCATGAGAGAGCATACGGGGAAGTACACAGATTTTTTAGTAAAGATTGACATAAATAAGGATGTAGAAAGCTTAAATATATCAAATAGTGCTGCAATAGCTTTTCATCATATAAATTTTCTTAAAAATAAAAAATAAAATAATGAAGAGTGCTTTTAGCCAAGATCAAGATTATTTAAAAAATCTTTCTAACAAAAAATTTTTGATAACTGGTGGCAATGGAATGCTTGCAAGTTCTTTTTTAAATCAGCTAAAGATTAATATTCAAAACCCAAAAACCTATTGTTTTAATAAGTTAGAACTAAATGTCTCTAACTTTGATTCATTTACTAAGTATGTGAATTTAAAACCAGATTTTATAATTCATTGTGCGGCTTTAGTTGATGCTGATCTATGTGAAAAAAATAAAGAAGACGGTAAAAGCAACATAGTAGATGGAGCAAAAAATATAATGAAGTATGCAAAAATAAATAATTCTAAAGTATTTTACCCTCAGTCTTTTTTAATTTATAGCGATATTAATAGAATGGTAGATGAAAATACCACCCCTAATCCTTTATCAATTTATGGTGATTTAAAGCTTGAGGCAGAAAATATTATTCTAGATTCTTCTGAAAATACAATTTCAGTTCGTATGGGTGGGTTTTTTGGTGGTGATGAAAAAGATAATAATTTTATTGGGAAAGTAACAGCGCATATATCAAAATTAATTAAACAAGGTAAAAAAGAGATGGCTATTGGTGATAGAGTTTGGCAGCCAACTTTTACTGATGATCTTGCTTATAATTCTTTAGTGCTACTCGCTAATAATAAGAATGGAAAATATAATATGGCCTCTCATGGCTCATGTTCTTTTTTTGAATTAACTAAAGAATTAATAAAAATATTAAATATTGAAGACAGATTTACCGTGAGTCGAATTAGTGCAAAAATTTTGAGTAAAAGAGAGGTTGCAAGAAGACCTTTATCTGTAATAATGAATAATAGTAGGCTTAAACAAGAAAATTTAGATAGACAAAGAGATTGGAAAATTAGTTTAAAAGAATATCTAACAAAACCTTATTTTAAAAAATTATTTACATGAACTACAAACTTTTAACTAAACTTGAAATTGATAAAGTTGGAACATTTCAAAACAGAGTTGTTATGTCTGCTATGACAAGAGGTTTTGCTGATAAAAACCATTGTGCTACTCCTGAAATTTTAGAATATTATGAAAAAAGAGCAAAAAATAATATTGGTTTGATTATTACAGAGGGAATTATAGTTCACCCTTCTGGAGATGGTTATAATGATGTCCCTCATTTATTTACTAATGAACAAATGTTAAGTTGGAAAAAAGTAACAGACTCTGTACATAAATATAAAACTAAAATATATGCTCAACTATGGCATTGTGGGAGAATTTCTCATAGTGATTATACCAATGGTTTTGATATGGTTAGTTCGACTAACAATCCGGCTGAAGGCATGAATAGACAAAACGAAAAACCTTTTGGTGTTCCCAGAGCCTTAAGGTTAGACGAGATGGAATCTGTGTATAACATGTTTAATCACTCAGCTGAACTTGCATTAAAAGCTGGCTTTGATGGTGTTGAAATACACATGGGTCATGGATATCTTATTGATCAGTTTATAGATGCTAATATTAATAATAGGCAAGATAAGTATGGTGGCACAATTGAAAATCAAATAAGATTTCCAATTGAATTACTAAAATCATTAAATAAAAAAATTGGTAGTGACAAAATTATGATCAGAATATCTCCATCGCGCGTGATGGGGGGATTATATGAATGGCCAGAGAAAATGGCTATTTTAAAAAAATTATTAAAAGAATTTGATTTATCTGGTTTACGACAATTAGATATAAGTTGCGCTAACTCCAATTATTTTGAGACGTCGGGGAAAGTTATTAGACAGATAAAAGAATTCTGGCCACATTTATTAATTGGTGGGGCATCACTCACACCTCAAGAAGCTGAAAATGAAATAAACTTAGGATATTTAGATATGGTAACTTGGGGTAGAGCAATTCTTGCTAATCCAAACTTTGTTAAGTTAGTAGAAAAAGGTTTGCCATTAAAAGAATTTACTAACTCAATGAGAGAAAGCCTTACTTAAGATGAAAGTCTTTATTTTATGCGGAGGTTTTGGAACCAGATTGGATTATGAAGGCACACTAATTGCAAAACCTATGGTGCGTATAGGTCCTGACCCAATATTAATGCACATAATTAAGGGTTATTATGATCAAGGATATAATGATTTTGTTTTTTGTTTGGGTCACAAATCTCGTACAATTATTAATTACTTCTTAAAAGAAAGAAAAAATTTTACAAAAATAATTAATAATAAAAAATCTAACACTGAATTTAATTTCGTTTCTAAAAACTTAAGATTTAAAGGTAGTTTAATTTACACGGGCTTAAACACTGGTACTGGTGGAAGAATTAAAAAAGCATATAAAAGACTAAAACTGAATGAAGACATTATGCTGACTTATGGTGATGGTCTTTCGAACGTTCCTATAAAAAAGCTTGTAAAATTTCATTATAAAAATAATTCAAAAGTTACACTTACTGCTGTTAAACCTAAAGAAAGATATGGAGTTTTAAAAATTAAAAATGCTAAAGTCACATATTTCAATAATGAAAATAGAAATGCCGATACATATATTAATGGTGGTTTTTTCATAGTTGATAAATCTGCAATTAAACAAATTATTAAAAACAGTACTTACTGGGAGCAAGAACCACTTAATTTTTTTGCTAAAAAAAAACAATTATATGCATTCAAACATGACGGTTTTTGGAAAAGTTTAGACACACTTAAGGATAAAAATGATTTTAATAAATTATATAATAGCAAAAAAAAATCCCCATGGAAAATATAGGTAAATACCAAAAATTCTGGAATAAAAAAAAAGTTTTTATTACTGGTCATACTGGATTTAAAGGCTCTTGGTTGTGCATAATATTAGGGTACCTAAATTCAAAAGTAGATGGCTATGCTTTGAAACCTGAAAAAAATAGTTTATTTAATAAAGCAAAAATAGATAAAAGATTAACTTCAAATACCTATTCTGACATTAACGATATAACTAAGTTAAAAAAAAAACTTAAACAATCAAAACCTGAAATTGTATTTCATTTAGCTGCTCAACCGCTGGTACTGGAATCATATAAAGAGCCTTTGAAAACTTTTTCGACAAACATAATTGGAACGTTAAATTTACTGGAATCTATTAGAGAAATTAAATCTATTAAATCTGTGGTAATTATAACCACAGATAAAGTCTACAAAATTAATAAAAAAAATATTGGCTATAAAGAATTTGATCAATTGGGTGGGTTTGATCCCTATAGCGCTTCTAAAGTCGGTGCAGAAATTGTTGTTGATAGTTACATAAAATCATTTTTTAAAAATACATTTCTTCAAAATAAAATATCCACAGCGAGAGCCGGAAATGTTGTTGGTGGTGGTGATTTTTCAAAAAATAGATTGCTCCCTGATATTCTTAGGGCAATTAATAACAATAAAAAACTTACAATAAGAAATCCAAATTATGTAAGACCATGGCAGCATGTTTTGGATCCGTTGATGGGTTATTTAATTTTAGCTGAAAAACAATACAAAAAACAAATCAACAATTATGAACATTCATGGAATTTTGGCCCTAACAAGAATAATTTTAAAAAAGTTATTGATGTAGTAAAATATATAAAAAAAAAGGAAGAGCTTAATTATAATATAAAAAAAACTAGTGAGCTTAAAGAGACCTCTATATTAAAGCTAAATAGTATTAAAGCAAAAAAAAAACTTAAATGGGTGTGCAAATGGAACTTAGCTGAAACTTTAAATAAAACGATTGAATGGAATAGGCTCGTGAATAAAGGTAATTCAGCAAAAATTGTTTGCGAAAAACAATTTTTAATGCATATACATAGTAAAGATAATTAAAACTAAATATGAAAAATAATATAACTAAAATTCCTTATGGTAAAAATGTATATGATCAAAGAGAAATAAATGCCGTATTAAGCACTCTTAAAAAATCTACTCAAATGGGTAAATCAGTTAATAAATTCGAAAATAAAATTTCAAAATTATTTGCGAAAAAGTTTGGCTTAATGGTTAATTCTGGTTCATCTGCTTTAATTTTAGCCCTGAAAGTGATGAACTTTAAAAAAGGTAGTGAAATTATAACTCCTTGTTTAAATTTTGGTACAGCTGTTTCTTCAATAACCCTATCTAACCTTGTTCCTATTTTTGTAGATTGTGAAATTAATACTTTGCAAATTGATATAAAAAAAATTGAATCTAAAATAACAAAAAAAACCAAAGCACTTTTAATACCCAATTTAATAGGCAATGTTCCAAATTGGAAAAAAATAAGACAAATCGCTAATAAACATAAATTATTAGTAATTGAAGACTCTGCTGACACTTTGGGTGCAACAATAAATAGAAAACCAAGCGGAATATATAGTGATATATCTATTACGAGCTTTTATGGCTCTCACATAATAAGTTGTGCTGGTAATGGTGGAATGTTTCTAACAAACAACAATGACTTTTTTAATAAAGCAAAGGTTTTGAGAAGTTGGGGAAGAATGTCAACACTAATTAAAGATTCTGAAAATATCAATAAAAGACTTGGCATTAAGCTCAAGGGTTTTGAGTATGATCGAAAATTTGTCTTTTCAGAGGCTGGGTATAATTTTGAGCCTTCTGAGATTGGAGCTTCTTTTGGGCTTGTTCAGTTAAATAAGTTTAAGAAATTTAACATGCTAAGAAATAGAAATTTTAAATTACATCATGATTTCTTTAAAAAATTGAATGATTACTTCATAGTACCAAAAATTGAAAAAAATGTTAAAACAAACTTTTTAGCCTACCCTATTATATTGAGGGATAACGTAAAATTTACAAGGAAAGAAATACAAGTGTATTTAGAAAAAAATAAGATACAAACTAGACCAATATTCACTGGTAACACACTAAGACATCCTGCTTTTTCAAATTTAATTAATAAAAGAAATAAATTGAATGCGTTCAAAAATTCAGACTACATAATGAAATATGGTTTATTAATAGGTTGTCATCAAGGATTATCAACTAAAGAAATTAATTATATCCATAGAGTGATATTAAATTTTAAAAAAAAAATATTTAGTGAATAAAACTATCAAAAATATAAGAACAAATATTCTTAATCTCACCTATAAAGCTCAATCATCGCATATTGGAAGTTGTTTATCTATTGTTGAGATATTAGTTACTTTATACAATAAAATTTTAAAAAAAAACGATAGATTCATTTTGAGTAAAGGTCATGCTGCATTAGCACTCTACTCAACACTGTTTGAAAAAAAAATAATCTCATTAAAAACATTAAATACGTTTGGTTTAAATAAAACGGTTTTAATGAATCATGTTAGTCATAAAGTCAATGGTGTAGAGTTTTCAACGGGTTCGTTGGGTCATGGCCTACCTATAGCGGTTGGAAAAGCACTAAAATTTAAAATTAATAAAGAAAAAAATAAAGTATTTGTTTTATTAAGTGATGGAGAAA
>CAJQSF010000011.1 GCA_905612495.1 uncultured Candidatus Pelagibacter sp. | reverse complement strand
CTGGAAAATGTTTGGTAGATTTTTTTTTTAAAAATCTGTTAATCGAATTATCTTTATTCATTCCAATAACTGAGTCATAATCGCCACACATTCCTGCATCAGTCTGATAAGCCGTGCCACCTTTTAACACTCTAGTATCGTTTGTTGGAATATGTGTGTGAGTTCCAACAACCAATGTCGCCTTGCCATCAAAAAAATGGCCCATAGCTGCTTTTTCACTTGTTATTTCTCCATGGAAATCTACTAACAGAAAATCATAATCCTCTTTAAGTTTATATCTTTTCATAAATTTTTCAGCAGCTTCAAATACATCTTCACATTTCTTCATAAAAACATTTCCCATCAAATTAAGCACACCCACTCTCATGCCATTTTTTACGGTAAATATTTCAAATCCCTTTCCTGGAGATGGTTCGAATAAATTTTTAGGTCTTAAAAGTCTGTTTTCTTTTTCAATATGAGACATTGTTTCCTTTTGATCCCACACATGATTGCCGGTTGTAATAACATCTACACCACAATTAAAAAAATCTTTACATATTTCCTCCGTCAAGCCAACACCTGAGTCAGCTGCGTTTTCACCATTAACAACTACAAAATCGATTTTTTTTTCTTCTATTTTTGAAATTAGATTATTCAAGACCATTGAACGCCCTGTAATACCAACTACATCGCCTAAAAAAAGTATTTTCATTTTATAATATATTTATTTGTTACAATATAATCTAGTTTTTGATCATTTGTATTAATTGGTACTTTATCAATTTTTTGAACAGAAAGAGCCAAACCTATCTTTATAATATTTTTTTTTTTTGATAATTTTTCAATTAATCTATCATAATATCCACCACCATATCCAAGTCTGTTCAAATTTTTATCAAATGCTACCAAGGGAATTAATAAAACATCAGGATAAACTATATTTTTGGTTTCTGGTTCTGGTATCCCATATTTATTTATCTTTAATGGGTCAGAGAATGACCATGCATAAAAATCCATTTGAGAATTTTTCTTAATTACAGGTAACGAAATATTAAAATTTTTTTTTTCAAATTTTTTTAATAATTCCAAATCATCAACTTCGAAATTTACAGGATAGTATCCACCTACAATTTTTTTACTTATTTTTTCTTTTTTTATGATTTTTATGATTTGATTAAAATCAATATGAATATTTTTTATATTAAATTTTTCTCTAGCTTTAAGAATTTTTTTTCTTAATTTAGACTTTAACACAAATCTATTGAACTTGATTTTCTAAATTTGCTTTTTCGACAAAATTTTCAATTTCATCTGCAGCTGCTTCGATTACTTTTTCATAATCTTCTTTATTTTTTTCTATTTCTTTTTTAAAACTCTCATGGTCTTTGTGTAATTGTTTCATTTCTTCTACTTTTGTATCTCTATAGTCGTAAACTAAAGATTTTAATTCTCTAAATTTATTTGATAAATTTTGTAACTCAGTTTTTTTTAGTTCTACTTTTTTTTTAGTTTCGAAATATTCATCCATTATTTGAACTGAAGTGATTAATAGAAGTTTATTTTCTCCTATGTTTCCTAGATCATTTTTTAAATTGCTAAATTTTTCATTAATATGAGTTAGCAATTCCTCTAAATGCTCTTCTTGTCCATCGTCACAAGATAGTAGAAATTCTTTACCATTAAATTTAATGTTTACATTTGCCATTTATCTATTTCCTCCAATAAAGTATCTGTTTCTTGATTTAATTCATCTATTTTTTCTGAAAATTCTGTCTCTTTTTTTTGTTCGTCTATTTTTTGTTGGCTAATATCTTCTAATTTTTGATTAAGAGCTTTGTATTCACTTTCTAAATTTTGATATTTTTCTTCTATTTGTTTTTTTTCAATTTCTAATTGATTTTTTTGAGTGTTTAAGTTTTCTAAATTGGACTTTAATGTTGGGTTCTGTAAATTTAAACTTTTCAATTTATTAAGTGCAAAACTAAGCTTTTTTTCTTTTTCACTGTCTGTTTTCATATATATATATTTATATTATTAAATTGAGTCTTCTAAGTCTAGATAGGATATTTTTGAACAAATTACATAAAGATTTATCATGTGCAATAAGGTTTTTGTCAATAGATGCTGTCCAAAAAGCAAATTCTGGACATCCTGGCATGCCCATGGGTATGGCAGATGTAGCAACAGTTTTATTTAAAAATTTTCTTAGATTTAATCCAAAAAATCCCAACTGGTTAAATAGAGATAGATTTGTTTTATCTGCTGGTCATGGGTCTATGCTCCTTTATTCTTTACTACATTTAACTGGGTACAAAAGTATTTCCTTAAATGACATTAAAAATTTTAGACAATTAAAATCTATTTGCGCAGGTCACCCCGAGTATCACCCTGGTACCGGTATTGAAACTACAACAGGGCCCCTTGGGCAAGGAATTGCTAATTCAGTTGGGTTTGCTATTGCAGAAGAAATTTTAAAGAAAAAACTAGGTAAAAAAATAATAAACCATAAAACTTATGTTTTAGCAGGAGACGGATGTTTAATGGAGGGTATTAGCCATGAAGCAATGAGTTTGGCTGGGCACTTAAAATTAAAAAATTTAGTTATGCTTTTTGATAATAACTCAATATCAATTGATGGACCAACTAGTTTGGCTGTTTCAGATAATTTCAAAAAGAGATTTGAAAGTTATGGATGGGATTACATGCTGATTAATGGTCATAATGAAAAAGAAATTTTTGCAGCATTAAAAAAGGTTCAAAATGCAAAAAGACCGACAGTCATTTCATGCAAAACAAAAATTGGTTATGGCTCACCTAATAAGTCTGGTAAAGCCTCTTCACATGGAAGCCCTATTGGTGTGGATGAGATTAAACTAGTTCGAAAAGTGTTGGATTGGAAATATAAACCCTTTGAAGTTCCCAAAAGTATTTTGAATGAGTGGAAAAAAATTGGTAACAAAGGTTCAAAACTTGAGTCTGCATGGAATAAAATTTATAAAAGAAAAAAAAATTTAGTAGATAGAGTATTTAAAAATAATTTCTCTAAAGCTTTACAATCAGAAAAACAAAATTCTCTTAAAGAAAACCAAAGCCTAGCTTCACGTAAAGCTTCTGAGTTAACTTTAAATGCACTTACTAAAGAAAATAATACTTTAATTGGTGGTTCGGCTGACTTAGCTGGATCTAATAACACTAAAACAAAACATCATAATGTTATTAAACCTGCTAATTTTGATGGTGATTATATTCACTATGGCGTTCGAGAACATGCAATGTCTGGAATAATGAATGGACTAGCGCTTCATAGTAAATTTATTCCTTATGGTGGTACTTTTTTAATATTTTCTGACTACTGTAAACCTTCAATTCGTTTGTCTGCATTAATGAGACTCCGTGTTATTTATGTAATGACCCATGATTCAATTGGTTTAGGTGAAGATGGACCAACACACCAACCAATAGAACAGTTATCTGGATTAAGATCTATACCTAACTTAAATGTGTTTAGACCCGCAGACAGAATGGAAACTATTGAATGTTGGGAAGTAGCGTTAAAGGATTCTGGAACACCAAGTGTATTATCTTTAACTAGGCAAAATCTTAATCCTATTAGAAAAAAATATTCGAATATAAATAGATGCTCTTTTGGTGCCTACGAAGTTTTAAGAACTAATAAGAAAGTAAATTTAACAATATTTGCTAGTGGTTCTGAGGTTAATTTAGCAATTGAGACTAGTCATAAATTGGCCAAAGATAAAATATATGCTAAAGTTATATCAGTGCCATGCCAAGATATTTTTGATCTACAATCAAAATCATATAAGAAAAAAATTCTTAGTGAAACAAAATTTAAGATATCGATAGAGGCAGCATCAACTGATTGCTGGAGAAAGTATATTGGCACTGAAGGTTTGGCTTTTGGGATTGATACATTTGGTAAAAGTGCACCATATAAAGAAATTTACAAATATTTTGGATTAACAGCTAAAAATATTTCCAAAAAAACTAAGAATCTAATAAAGAGTTAAATATGACAATAAAAGTTGGAATTAATGGAATGGGAAGAATTGGCAGAATGGTAATTCGTGCAATTATTGAAAGCCAAAATCAAAATATCGTAATTAAACATATTAATAATAGATCTAATTCCGAGGCAAGCTGTTCTTTAATTAAATACGATTCTATTCATGGTAAATTTAATGCAGATTTAGATTATGATGAAAAACACTTAATTATTAATAAGAATAAAATTACATTTTCACAAGAATCTAATATTGAAGATATAAATTGGAAAACATTTGATGTTGATTATGTTTTTGAGTGTACTGGAAAATTTAATTCTAAAGAAAAATTGTTAACTCATATAAAAAATGGTGCAAAAAAAGTTATAGTTTCCGCACCTTGTAAAAATGCAGATAAGACCATTGTCTATGGGGTGAATGAAGATATTTTAACAAAAACTGATCAAATTATTTCTGCAGCCTCTTGTACGACTAATTGTCTTGCACCTGTTGCAAACGTTTTAAATGAAACTTTTGAGATTGAAAAAGGATTTATGACTACAATTCATGCTTTTACTAGTGATCAGAGAATTCTAGATAACTCACATAAAGACCCTAGAAGGGCAAGATCTGCTAGCCAGTCAATCGTCCCAACTTCTACAGGAGCCTCAAAAGCTATAGGTGAAATTATTCCCTCTTTAAAAGGAAAACTTGAAGGTGTGGCCATGAGAGTTCCAACTCCCAATGTTTCACTAATTGAACTCGTTTTCTGTACAAAAAAAGAAATAACAAAAGAAAAAATTAATGAAGCTTTTACTGCTGCTTCTAAAAAGCAGTCTAAAAAAGTTTTAGAAATTACTCATGAAAAACTAGTGTCAATTGATTTTAATCACAATCCCGCATCAGCAACCATCGATGCTTCATTAACAAGTGTTGTTGGTAGTAATATGGGTAAAATTTCAGCATGGTATGATAACGAATGGGGTTTTTCAAATAGAATGTGTGACATTGCTGAACATCTCGATCAAATCTCTTAATGAGAAATATAAAAGACGAGCACAATCTTAATAAAAAAAAAGTGTTACTTAGACTGGATTTAAATGTTCCGTTGAGTAATGGAAAAATTACCGATACAACTCGAATAGATAAAATTTTACCTACTATCAACTTTTTATTAAAAAATAATGCCCAGATTATAATACTGTCTCATATTGGTAGGCCTAAAGGTAAAATTATAAATGAACTATCTCTTAAGCCAGTATGTGAAAGTTTAAAAAATAAATTGAACCAAGATATAAGGCTTATTTCCAAAAATATAAAAGAAGTCAAATCTCAAGATTTATTTGATACTCACGATGAAAAAATTGTAATACTTGAAAATCTTAGATTTTATGAAGAGGAAGAAGAAAATGATAATGTGTTTGCAAAGCATTTGGCAAGTCTAGCAGATATTTATGTTAATGACGCTTTTTCATGTACACATAGAGCCCATGCCTCAATTTTTGAAATCACTAAATTTATTCCTTCGTACGCCGGCCTTCAATTAAATCTAGAGATTGATGCTCTAACTAAAATTACTTCTGATATTAAAAAACCTATAACCTGTATTATTGGTGGCTCCAAGATATCGACTAAAATAAATATTATTAAAAATCTGATTCCTAAATTTGATAATATTATAATTGTAGGTGGAATGGCTAATAATATACTCAAATTTAAAGGTTATAATATTGGTAAATCTATTCAAGAAGATGATTGTGATAAAATAATAGAAGAAATATTTTCACTTTCGGTAAAAAAAAATTGTAAAATAATTTATCCTGAAGATGTCACTGTAGGAAAAGATTTAAATGGATCGCCAGAAATAAAAGAGTTAAATAATGTTTCTGAAGATGAGCTAATTTTAGACATTGGTCCTAAATCAATAAAAAGTATTAACAAGATTATTGAAGAAAGTAACACTATTTTATGGAATGGTCCCGCTGGCTATTTTGAAAATCCGAGTTTTGCTAAAGGAAGTTTGGAAATTGTAAAAAAAATTATTGAAAAAAATAAAGCTAATACTTTTTATTCTGTAGCAGGAGGTGGTGATACAGTTGCTTTATTGAATAGTGTGGGTGCGGTTAATAACTTTGATTTTGTTTCAACTGCTGGTGGCGCTTTTTTAGAATATCTTGAAGGAAAAGAACTTCCTGGTATAAAAGCTTTAAATTAATATGTCTGAATTAAATAAAATTGCTTTAAGAATCTTATCCAATGGTAGAGGTATCCTTGCGGCCGATGAAAGCACTGGAACTATGACAAAGAGACTTGAGGCTATAAATGTTCCATCGTCTTCAGAAAATAGGCTTTTATTTAGAGAAACCCTTTTCTCCTCTGAGGGAATGAAGAATTGTATTGGTGGGGTAATTTTATATGACGAAACAATTAAACAAATCTCAAATTCAAATAAAACTATACCTCATCTAATCTCTTCTTCCGATACCATTCCAGGAATAAAAGTAGACACTGGTGCAAAAGTTTTAGCAGGTTCACCTGAAGAAAAAATTACAGAAGGCCTAGATGGCTTAAGAGAAAGACTAAAAGAATACTACAAACTTGGAGCTAGATTTACAAAGTGGAGAGGAGTTTATAATATTTCAAATAAATACCCGAGTAAATTATCGGTTCACTCAAATGCACATGCTCTTGCAAGATACTCTGCATTGGTTCAAGAGTGTGGAATGGTTCCAATAGTGGAGCCGGAAGTTTTGATGGATGGAAACCATTCAGCAGAGGATTGTTTTAATAAAACTTCAGAAGTAATTAAAAAGTGTTTTGAGGAACTAATACTTAATAATACCGACTTAACTGGTATGATTTTAAAACCAAACATGATTCTTCCAGGAAATAAATCTGCTCAAAAGATATCAAATGAAGAAGTTGCTAAACTTACTTTAAAATGTCTTAAAGAAAATGTACCAACAGATGTACCTGGAATTGCCTTTTTATCGGGGGGTCAAACAGAAATACAAGCAACGGAAAATTTAGATTTAATTAATAAACACAACGATACAAATTTTATTATGACCTACTCATATGGCCGGGCTTTGCAGCAAAGTGCTCTCAAATTTTGGTCAAAAGATATTAAGGATATCAGTGGTACTCAAAAAGTCTTCAACCACAGAGCTAATATGTGTACACTTGCGGCTCAAGGCAAATGGTCAGCAGAACTTGAAACAAAATAAAATAAACAAGAAATTTATTTATTTAATTTCTCCAAATAAAATAAAGAACGAAAACTTTTATACTAATCTAGCACTTGTATTAAGCTCAGGAAAAGTAAGTTTCTTTCAGTTAAGACTTAAAAAAGAAACAAGTCTAAATAAATTGATTATTGGAAAAAAAATCAAGAAGATTTGCAAAAGATACAAAGTTAAATTTTTAATCAATGATGATCCTCTGCTTGCTAAAAAACTTAATGCGGACGGTTGTCATTTGGGTCAAAAAGATATGGATTTGATAAAAGCTAGAAAGGTATTAAAAAATAAAATTATTGGTATCACGTGTCATAATTCCATTAATTTAGCAAAGAGTGCTATTGAGGCTGGTGCTGATTATTTAGCTTTTGGAGCATTTTACGCCTCTAAAACTAAGATAGTTAAATATAGAGCTAGTTTGACAATATTAAAATCTATTAAAAAAATAACACCTCTATCGATTGTGGCTATTGGTGGCATAAAGCTTAATAATTATAAAAAACTTTTATTGAATAAAGCTAACTTTTTAGCTATTTCAGGCTACATTTGGAATAATAAAAAATACAAACCATTAGAAGCTATTGAAAAATTAAAATGAAATTATATGCAAGTGAAATAAGAGTTGGCATGTTGATCGAATACAAGGGTGATCTTTGGCAAGTCTTAAAAACTCAACACGTTAAGCCGGGTAAAGGTGGTGCATTTGCACAAGTTGAAATGAAAAGTGTAAATAAAAACACAAAATTAAACGAAAGATTTAGATCAAGTGAATCTGTAGAAAAAGCTTCATTAGATGAAACAAAATTTAATTATCTTTATGAAGATGAAACAGATTTTCACTTTATGAATCCTAAATCTTATGAGCAAATTAATATTAAAAAAGAAGTTGTTGGTGAGAAAGGGAAATTATTAACTGAAAACTTGGAAGTAAGCATAAGTTTTTATGATGAAAACCCTTTAACAGTAGAATTGCCAAATCAAGTCACAGGTACAATTGAAACAACCGATGTGGCTCTTAAAGGCCAAACGGTTTCCTCATCCTATAAGCCTGCAACTTTAGATAATGGAATAAATATTCAAGTACCTCCCTTTATTAATAGTGGAGATAAGATCATAGTTGACACTAGAACTATGGAATATATAAAAAAAGTATAAATCTTATGCAGTCAATATCAGCCAATTTAAATATAATGATCAAGGCTGCTGAAAAAGCATCAAGAGCTTTAATTAGAGATTTTGGAGAAATAGAAAAACTACAAGTTTCAATCAAAGGACCAACGGATTTTGTTTCAAATGCTGACTTAAAAGCAGAAAAAATAATTATTGAAGAATTGAAAAAAGCACGTCCTTACTATTCTATTATTAGTGAAGAAGACGGATCTGAAACAAATAAAGATAAAAATAATACCTGGATTATAGATCCTATAGATGGGACAACAAATTTTTTACATGGTGTTCCTCATTTTGCAATATCAATTGCTTTAAAATCTGGAGATGAAATAGTTTCCGGTTTAATTTATGATCCAATAAAAGATGAAATGTTTTATGCTGAAAAAGATAGTGGTGCTTTTTTTAACAATCAAAGAATAAGAGTCTCAAAAAAACGAGAGCTAAACAGCTGTTTGTTTGCTACCGGGGGTATATCTAAAAAAGAGATTGATTTACCTTTAAGAAAATCTGGAAGCGCAGCACTCGATATAGCCTATGTTGCGGCCGGTAGATACGATGGGTATTTTCAAAATAACCTTAATTTATGGGATATAGCAGCTGGTATAATAATCTTAAAAGAAGCCGGTGGTATAGTGAACGATATAGACCTCTCTCAAAATAAAAACATTCAAATAAGAGCCTCTAGCACAGCAATTAATGATAAAATGCTTGAAAAATTAAAGAACTTTTAATTGTTTTATAAAATTCTTTTGCTATAAGTCTCGATATGAAAAAAGACATACACCCAAACTACCATACAATTAAAGTAGAGATGACCGATGGAACCCAATTTGAAACAAGATCTACTTGGGGGAAAGAAGGAGAAATTTTAAAATTAGAGATTGATCCTAAGTCACACGCAGCTTGGACTGGTGGAAAGCAAAAATTAATGGATAAGGGACGTGTAAGTAAGTTCAATAAAAAATTCCAAAACTTTAGATCAGAAAAACAAAATTAAATGTCAAACGTACCTTTAATGCCTATGGCGACTGCTGTTTGGCTACTGGAAAATACATCAATTACCTTTAAACAAATTGCAAAATTTTGTAATCTGCATGAAGTAGAAGTTCAAGGTATTGCTGATGGAGAAGTTGCAAAAGGAATAATGGCCTACAACCCAATTATATCTGGTCAACTTACTAGAGAAGAAATTGAACTAGCATCAAAAGATGAGAATAAAGATTTAAAAATTAAAAACACAGATATTGAAATATCAACTGAAGATAAAAAAATTAAGAAATATATTCCTTTATCTAAAAGACAAGATAAGCCAGATTCTGCTTTGTGGTTAATTAGAAATCATTCATTATTAAAAGATTCGCAAATAGCAAAATTAGTTGGTGTAACGAAAAGTTCAGTAACCTCAATTAAGAATAAGAGTTATTGGAATTATAATAACTTGAATCCTAAGGATCCTGTTGCATTAGGAATTTTTTCTCAAAAGGATTTGATTGAGGCTATTGAAAAAGCAGAAAGAAGAATAAAAAGAGAAAAAAAAGAAAAAGAGAAAGCAAAAAAATCACGAGAAGTCTCAAATAATGAGTAAATTTAATAGACATTAAAATTTTATGATGATAATTAATCAGTTCCTTGGAATAATTTATGAAAATAGAAGTTAAAGATAATAATATTGAGCAAGCTCTTAGAGTTTTAAAAAGAAAACTACAGCGTGATGGATTTTTTAAAGTTGTAAAATTAAAAAGTGTTTATGAAAAGCCCTCTGAAAAGAAAAAAAGAATTCTTCAAGAAAATATTAAAAGAGTTAAAAAGCTAAATAAACTTAAGAATAGAATTTAGATATACCGCGGGGTGGAGCAGTCTGGTAGCTCGTCAGGCTCATAACCTGAAGGTCGGCGGTTCAAATCCGTCCCCCGCAACCAATCCCAGCAACACTTTTTTGATTTAGATAACGTTCAGAAAATAATCTTACCGCACCATTGAAGCACTCGCAGTCAAAAATTGACCACAATCTCCAAAAGCTTTTTCATTAATCTTTAAATATATAAATAAAAGTTATAATTATAAGAATGATGACAATCCAAATAGTAAGATTAGTTAAGAATTGTTTTAATTTAGAATTAGATTGAAGAAAGGCTGGGAGTACTAATAAAAGTATCCCTACCATATAAACAAAGGGTAATATCTGATCCATCATTATATCTAGTTTGTGTTAAGAAACGATTTTACGAGACTGTCGTTCATTCTGTTTTATTTTATCAAAGGTTTTCTCAATTATTTTAGCTTTCGGTCTTAATTCTTCTATTTCTTTTCTATCTTTTTCTAAAAGATTTACACCAGTTGTTTTATTAAAACCCACTCTAAGCCTTATAAATCCGTCTATTTTTTTAAAATATTCTTTATTTTTAGATTGTGATTTACTGTACCAAAGGTCTTTTAATTGTTTTGTGTAATCTTCAAGTTTACTTTTATCCCAAATAATATTTTCCTGTTTTTTCATAAGATTATAAAATTGTATAAAATCTTTTGATTTAACCCATTGTCTAATTATATGAGTGAGTGACTTGTCTTTATTTTCTGGATCAAGTTGCTTTTGTGTGACTATCGCAATAATATTCAATGAATAAGAGGCTCTATTAATATCATAATTAGATTCTTTACCTTGGTCACAACCTTTTAATAAATTTAATACTTTCTGAGGATCACGGTCTAAGTGTGTTAAATATTCAATTACCTTATCCCATTTGTCTTTTGCTAATTTACCCATTCATACTTAATACACGGATCAAGAAACTTACTCAATTACTTTAGTAATTTTAACCTTTTAAAACTATGGCAATATAACTGCATAAGAAAAAAGCAGATAAGCTTGCAAGATAAATTGTTTCTCTAGTTTTTCCAAATTTCTTATATTGAATTACACTTAATAATATAAATGTTATCGAGGTAATAAAAAAATATATTGGTTCAATAATTCCATCTGATGTAGCCATAATTAAAACCTATTAAATCGTTAAATATTTTTAGTGATTTCTTCAGTCATTTTTTTTGCATCTGCAAATAACATTAAAGTGTTTTCTTTGTAAAATAAATCATTATCAATCCCAGCATATCCAGGGGATAAACTTCTTTTTACAAATAATACAGATTTGCATTTTTCAACATCTAAAACTGGCATTCCATAGATTGGGCTTTGGGGGTCACTTTTTGCAGCAGGATTAGTTACATCGTTTGCACCTATTACAAATGCAACATCTGCGTTAGCAAAATCATTATTAATTTCTTCTAATTCAAAAACTTCATCATAAGGTACATTGGCCTCAGCCAATAATACGTTCATATGCCCTGGCATTCTTCCTGCTACAGGATGAATAGCATAAGTAACCTTGATGTCATTCTTCTTAAGTGTATCCACCATTTCTCTTAACGCATGCTGTGCTTGTGCTACTGCCATTCCATACCCTGGAACAATTATAACCGATGATGCATTTTTCATTAAAAACGCCGCATCTTCTGCATTACCACTTTTAACTGGTCGATGTTCTTTATCTCCCAAAGATGTTGCTTGTTCTGTTGCACCAAATCCTCCTAAAATAACATTAAAGAAAGAACGGTTCATACCTTTACACATTATGTATGATAAGATTGCACCAGATGAGCCTACAAGAGCTCCTGTTATAATTAATGCACTATTTTCTAAAGTAAATCCAATACCAGCTGCTGCCCAACCAGAGTACGAATTCAACATAGAAATTACTACTGGCATATCTGCTCCACCAATTGGAATAATCAATAAAAATCCTATCAAAAATGAAACCATCAACAGCATCCAAAAGAAATTAGAGGATTGTGTTGAACACAATAAATAAGTTAAAGCTACGATTGAGATCAAAAGTAGAGCATTAAATAAATGTTGGCCTCTAAATGTTATTGGCGATCCAGACATTATTCCCTGAAGTTTTAAAAATGCAATGATTGAACCTGAAAAAGTTATAGCTCCAACTGCTGCTCCAATTGACATCTCAATTAAACTTGCAAGTTTTATACTTCCTGGAGAACCAAGATTAAAAGCCTCTGGATTAAGAAAGGCTGAGACCGCAACTAATACCGCTGACAAACCAACCAAACTATGAAACCCTGCTACCAATTCTGGCATAGCAGTCATGGGTATTTTATAAGCTATGAATGCACCGATCAACCCGCCAATTAATAAAAAAATTAATACATAGATTAGCCCACTAGAAAAACTACCAATTGATAAAAAAGTAACTGTAATAGCAATTGTCATACCCAAGATTCCAAAGAAATTACCTTGTCTTGAAGTTTCAGGCGACGAAAGACCTCTTAATGCTAATATAAATAATACCCCTGAAATCAAATAAAATATTGCTGATAAGTTTGCTGACATAATTATTTATCTTTCTTTTTTTTTTTGTACATTTGAAGCATTCGTTGTGTCACCAAAAACCCACCAAATATATTTACTGCCGCCAAAGATATTGCAAGAAAACCAAGAATATTTGAAATTGTAAAGTCATTACCAGAATTTCCAGCTAATCCTGCAATAATAGCTCCAACAATTATTACTGATGAGATTGCATTTGTAACTGACATCAGAGGTGTATGTAGGGATGGAGTAACACTCCAAACAACATAATATCCAATAAAAATTGATAAAATAAATATGCTTAATCTGAATATAAAGGGATCAATTTCCATAAGATTATTTAATTAACGTTTTTTCGATTATTTCATCTTCTAAATTAATATTAACTTTCTTCTTTTCTTTATCATATAAATTTGTAACAAAATTAAGTACATTTTTTGAATACAGATTTGATGCTGAAACAGGTAGCTTATTAAGAATATTTGCTTCACCCATAATCTTTACACCTTCTTTAACTACAATTTTATCAACATCCGTAAATGCTGAATTTCCACCTTGGATAGCAGCTAAGTCATAAATAATAGAACCTGACTTCATATTAGCTATCATGTTCTCTTTAATAATTAGTGGCGCTTTTTTACCTGGTATTAGAGCCGTACATATTACAATATCAATTTTTTTCAAAGTCTCTGCTAATAATTCTTCTTGTTTCTTTTTAAAATCTTCAGAAGTTTCTTTTGCATATCCTCCTTCTGTTTCAAGGTTTTCAGACCCTTCTACAGTTAAAAATTTTCCACCTAAGCTCTCAACTTGTTCTTTTGATGCCATTCTAACATCTGTTGCAAACACTACAGCACCCATTCTTTTTGCAGTTGCAATAGCCTGAAGACCAGCAACACCAGCACCCACAACTAATACTTTCGCTGCAGGAATTGTTCCTGCTGCAGTCATCATCATTGGTATGGCTTTCTCAAAATTTGCAAATGATTCTATAACTGCTTTATACCCAGCTAGATTAGCTTGGGAAGAAAGTATATCCATTGATTGAGCCCTAGTTATTCTTGGCAACATTTCTAAAGAAAAAATATTAATATTTTTCTTAGATAATTTTTCTATTTTTTCTTTATTGATATGGGGATTAAGTACTCCAATAAGAGTTTGGTTTTCTTTTAGAAGTAAGAGATTATCATCCGATAGTAAGCCTAACTGAACAATGATGTCAGCACTATTTATAATCTCTTTTTCATCTTTAGAAATTTCAACACCTAACTCTTTATAGTCTTTATCTTTGAAACCTAAATGTTCACCATATTTTTCAGATAAGGCAACCTCAAAGCCAAGAGCTATATACTTCTTGGCAATATCTGGTGTAATTGCAATTCTTTTTTCTATTTTTTGATTTTCTAAAACTGAACCAATTCTCATAGGGAAGACTTTATAGTAAGAATATCGCCATTAAAACTAAAACACCTACAACAGCGACAGTTCCCCACAATACAAATTTTGTAAAGTTGTCCCATGTACTTTTATGGTTTTGATTATCCATCAAAATTACTTCTGTCTTGCTTTAAATTTTGGGTTTGTTTTATTTATTATATAAACTCTGCCTCTTCTTCTAACTAGTTTAGAGTTGAGGTCTCTTTTTTTGAGTGATTTTAATGAGCTTTTAATTTTCATAATTTTATTTTATAGCCGGCAATGTCCTACTCTTCCGTGCCTTAAGACAAAGTACCATCGGCGCTGAAGGGCTTGACTTCCGAGTTCGGAATGGGATCGGGTATAACCCCTTCGCAATAATCACCGGCGTGAGTGTTATACCTAATTGAAATACTTTGTAAACAGTCAATTATCTTAATTTTTTGAGTTTTTTACAACATTATTAATATATTCTTGAAGATTAACCTTACCAAACAACTTAAAAACTTTGTTTGACAAATTAATATTGGTTAATGCTGAGGCAAACCTTTCACCCCTTCTTGGTGGTAGCATTTTAATTTTTTTTCCAAACATTTTTGCCACCTGAAGAATGGTATAACTTTTTTTGTTGGATATGCTGTAATGGCTACAATTATTTTTTTTCCACGCGTAATAACATGCATTTACTGTGTCTTCTATATGGGTAAATCGTCTTGACTGACTACCAGGCTTTACAACTGTCAAAGCGTTACCATTTTCAAATTGATCTTCAAAAATACCAATCACTGTAGCCATATCCCCTTTACTAATTTGTCTAGGTCCATACACATTATAAAAGTAAATTATTTCAAATTTAAAATTATACCAACGTTTTAAATTTTCAAGCATTTCTAAATTTTTTGATTTAGTAAAAGCATACGGTGAAAGATTCTTATCATTACCATTATTGCCAAGAGTTGCGGATGTTGCTGAATAAATTAATTTAATATTATTTGAAAGACAAAAATTAAATACCTCGTGAGAGCCAATTGTGTTTGAATTTATGCATTCGTTCATTTTTAAAAAACTTTGAAAAATTCTTGCAAATTCACCAAAATGAAAGAGGCAATTAATATTTTTTTTATATCTATTTAGAATCTTTGAAATATCTTTGGTGTTAGAATTAATATATTTAACTTTTTTGTTTAATAAATGGTTTTTTTTATTTCCAGACGAGTAGTTATCAATACTTATAATATTAAATTGAGTTTTCTTAATTAGGAGATCAATCAAATTTGAGCCAACAAAACCAGCACCTCCAGTAACTACAATTATTTTTTTCATTTTAAATATATTTTTTATTTTTTAAAAAATCTTTATACGTTGTTAATATTGAATTTTTTAAATTTGCTTTTGCTTTCCAGCCGTATTTCTTTGCACGTTTAATATCTAAAACTTTTTTTGGTGTACCATTTGGTTTTGATAGATCATATTTTATTTTTATATTTTTATATCTACTTGGTATAATTGTTTTTAAAACTAATTTAGCTAAATACTTAATGGAATAATCTTTTCCTGTACCAATATTAATAATCGTTTCTTTAATATTTTTTTTCATAAAATATATGCATGCATCAGCTAAATCATCTACATAAATTATTTCTCGTTTTGCCAAACCATTACCCCATAAAACAAATTCTTTTTTATGACTTATTTTCACTTCGTGTGCTTTTCTAATTAAGGCTGGAAACATATGTGAATTAAGCTTGTCATAATTATCATTTGGTCCAAAAGTGTTAGTAGGCATTAAACACTTATAATTAGTTTTATATTGATCATTATAACTTTCACACATCTTAATTCCTGCGATTTTAGCTATAGCATAAGCATCATTGGTTCCTTCCAAATCTCCACTCAATAAATAACTTTCTTTTATAGGTTGCTTGCTATTTCTGGGGTAAACACAACTAGATCCTAAAAATATCAAATTTTTAATTCCACATAAATAAGCGGAATGAATTAGGTTTGACTGAATAGACAAATTATCAAATATATATTCGGCTTTATAATTGTTATTAGAATAAATTCCTCCGACTTTTGCTGCAGCAATAAAAATAAAATCGGGCTTATTTTTTTTCAAAAATTCAAACACCTTTTTTTGGTCTTTTAAATCTAATATTTTTCTATCTTTAAAAATTATATTTTTATAACCTTTTGATCTAAGTTTTTTTAAAATTGCATTTCCAACCAGACCATTATGCCCAGCAATATATATTTTGGAATTGGAATTAATCATTACGTTAGTTTTTTTAATTCAAATCTAACCATCTCTTTAACTAACATCTTAATATTTATTTTTGGTTTCCAGTTAAGCTCTTTATTTGCTTTTCTTGCATCACCAAGTAGCGTATCGACTTCTAAGGGTCTATAATATTCTTTATCACATTCTATAAAACAATTACCTTTTAAGTCATAACACTTAGATTTTATTCCTTTGCCTTTCCATATAAATGGGATTCCCAATTCTTTAAGCGTAAGATCTATGAATTGTTTAACTGAATACTGTTTTCCGGTAGCTATAACAAAATCAGAAGGTGATTTTTTTTGCAACATTTTCCACATAGCTTCCACATAATCTTGGGCGTGACCCCAATCTCTTTTGGCTTCTATATTTCCTAAGAAAAGTTTTTTTTGTTTGCCTGATTTAATTCTACAAAGAGCTATAACTATTTTCCTTGTTACAAAGGTTTCTCCCCTTCTTGGACTTTCATGATTAAACAAAATCCCATTACATGCAAATATATTATAAGCTTCTCTATAATTGATAGTAATCCAATGAGCATAGACCTTAGCAACTCCATATGGGCTCCTTGGATAAAATGGTGTTTTTTCATTTTGAGGTACTTGCTGGACCTTTCCAAACATCTCAGAAGTTCCTGCTTGATAAAATTTTGTAATTTTTTCGTATCCATGAAATTTAATTGCTTCTAATATTCTCAATGCTCCTATTGCATCAGCATTTGCAGTATATTCAGGTACTTCAAAAGAAACCGCTACATGTGACTGTGCGGCTAAATTATAAATTTCGTTAGGTCGAATTTTTTTTATAAGAGTAGAAACAGAAATTGCATCTGTAACATCCCCATAATGAAGAAAAAAATTTTTTTTTGTTTCATGGGGGTCTTGATATATATGGTCTATTCTAGATGTATTAAGCGAAGATGATCTTCTTTTTACGCCATGAACTAAATATCCCTTTTTAATTAGAAGTTCTGCAAGATAA
>CAJQSF010000010.1 GCA_905612495.1 uncultured Candidatus Pelagibacter sp. | reverse complement strand
CCTAGTATTTACTGAAGTATTAGTTCATTTATTTAAATGCTAAAGGCTTGATTTACTTTTATTTTAGCTTATAAGCGGCATACTTTCTCGATAAAATTATTGTTTACTCAATAGATTAGCGAGGATTATTGGGCTTTTTAGACCCAATTAGCTATTTAAAAAGTAAAAATTTAAGAAGAGAAGTGTGGACGGTTAAGGTTACCAAAATTTGTCGTACACACTTCAAAATCGTATGGATTGTATTCTTACAATCTATATATGAAGCTAGTGTGCGCCGTTTTTTAACTTGAGAGTTTGATCATGGCTCAGAACGTACGCTGGCGGCACGCCTAACACATGCAAGTCGAACGAAGTAGCAATACTTAGTGGCAGACGGGTGAGTAACATGTGGGTATCTACCCTTTGGCCTGGAATAACACGAGGAAACTTGTGCTAATACCGGATAAGTCTTTACGGAGAAAGCTTTATGCACCATTGGATGAGCCCGCACTTGATTAGTTTGTTGGTAGGGTAATGGCCTACCAAGACTATGATCAATAGCTGATTTGAGAGGATGATCAGCCACATTGGGACTGAGACACGGCCCAAACTCCTACGGGAGGCAGCAGTGGGGAATCTTGCACAATGGAGGAAACTCTGATGCAGCGATGCCGCGTGAGTGAAGAAGGCCTTTGGGTTGTAAAGCTCTTTCGTCGGGGAAGAAAATGACTGTACCCGAATAAGAAGGTCCGGCTAACTTCGTGCCAGCAGCCGCGGTAATACGAAGGGACCTAGCGTAGTTCGGAATTACTGGGCTTAAAGAGTTCGTAGGTGGTTGAAAAAGTTGGTGGTGAAATCCCAGAGCTTAACTCTGGAACTGCCATCAAAACTTTTCAGCTAGAGTATGATAGAGGAAAGCAGAATTTCTAGTGTAGAGGTGAAATTCGTAGATATTAGAAAGAATACCAATTGCGAAGGCAGCTTTCTGGATCATTACTGACACTGAGGAACGAAAGCATGGGTAGCGAAGAGGATTAGATACCCTCGTAGTCCATGCCGTAAACGATGTGTGTTAGACGTTGGAAATTTATTTTCAGTGTCGCAGGGAAACCGATAAACACACCGCCTGGGGAGTACGACCGCAAGGTTAAAACTCAAATGAATTGACGGGGACCCGCACAAGTAGTGGAGCATGTGGTTTAATTCGAAGATACGCGCAGAACCTTACCAACACTTGACATGTTCGTCGCGACTCTAAGAGATTAGAGTTTTCGGTTCGGCCGGACGAAACACAGGTGCTGCATGGCTGTCGTCAGCTCGTGTCGTGAGATGTTGGGTTAAGTCCCGCAACGAGCGCAACCCTCACTTTTAGTTGCCATCATTAAGTTGGGCACTCTGAAAGAACTGCCAGTGATAAGCTGGAGGAAGGTGGGGATGACGTCAAGTCCTCATGGCCCTTACGTGTTGGGCTACACACGTGCTACAATGGCATCTACAACAGGAAGCAAAACGGCAACGTTAAGCAAATCCCGAAAAGATGCCTCAGTTCGGATTGCACTCTGCAACTCGAGTGCATGAAGCTGGAATTACTAGTAATCGTGGATCAGCGTGCCACGGTGAATGCGTTCCCGGGTCTTGTACACACCGCCCGTCACACCATGGGAGTTGGTTCTACCTTAAGGCAAGGTTTTAAACCCTTGACCACGGTATAGTCAGCGACTGGGGTGAAGTCGTAACAAGGTAGCCGTAGGGGAACCTGCGGCTGGATTACCTCCTTTCTAAGGATGAGTGAAAGTAAAATTTCACTCTAAATAATATACATCGGTAATGTTGACCGTCCTCATTTCTCTTCTTAAAGTAATGTTTCCTTCTTGTAGGGCCGGTAGCTCAGTTGGTTAGAGCACACCCTTGATAAGGGTGGGGTCGAAAGTTCGAGTCTTTCTCGGCCCACCAAACTTAAATGGGGGATTAGCTCATCTGGGAGAGCGCCTGATTTGCATTCAGGAGGTAGCAGGTTCGATCCCTGTATCCTCCACCAGGAAACATTTAGTTATTAAAACTGTAAATAAAAATAATTTATATCAATATCTATATCCGAACATTAAAAGTTATTATTTAATGTTCAAAATAAAAATTTGATCACAACATAGAAAAATTTTCTGTAAAATGAATTTTTTTCTGTGCATAAATCAAGCGTTTAAGGGCGTGTAGTGGATGCCTTGGCACTGAAAGCCGATGAAGGACGTGATATACTGCGATAAGTTTCGGGGAGCTGTATGTAAGCTTTGATCCGAAAATTTCCGAATGGGGAAACCCACCACTTTATGTGGTACTTTAAACTGAATACATAGGTTTAAAGAGACAACCTGGAGAACTGAAACATCTAAGTAACCAGAGGAAAAGAAATCAATTGAGATTCCGTTAGTAGTGGCGAGCGAACGCGGAACAGGCCAGTAATTTTGTTAGAAAAATTTGAATAGTTTGGAAATGCTAACCATAGAGGGTGATAGTCCCGTATGAGTAATGTCTAATAAAATTCTTGAGTAAAGCGGGACACGAGAAATCCTGCTCGAATATAGGGGGACCACCCTCTAAGCCTAAATACTCTTCAGTGACCGATAGTGAACTAGTACCGTGAGGGAAAGGTGAAAAGAACCCCTATTAGGGGAGTGAAATAGAACCTGAAACTGCATGCCTACAATCAGTCCGAGCCCTTTTTAGGGTGAGGGCGTACCTTTTGTATAATGGGTCAGTGACTTAATTTATTAAGCAAGCTTAAGCCATCTAGGTGTAGGCGCAGCGAAAGCAAGTCTTAATAGGGCGATTAGTTTAATGAATTAGACCCGAAAACGAATGAGCTTACCATGAGCAGGTTGAAAGTTGGGTAACACCAACCGGAGGACCGAACCAGTTGACGTTGAAAAGTCTTTGGATGACTTGTGGTAAGGGGTGAAAGGCCAACCAAATTCGTAGATAGCTGGTTTTCCGCGAAAACTATTTAGGTAGTGCGTCGAATAAATAGATGTTTAGAGGTAGAGCACTAAATGGGCTAGGGGGAAGAGATTCTTACCAAACCTAATAAAACTCCGAATGCTAGACATTGTTCTTCGGCAGACAGACTGTGGGTGCTAAGGTCCATGGTCGAGAGGGAAAGAGCCCAGACCACCAGATAAGGTCCCAAAATCATGATTAAGTGTGAAAGGATGTGGAAATTCCATAACAGCCGGGAGGTTGGCTTAGAAGCAGCCATCCTTTAAAGATAGCGTAACAGCTCACCGGTCTAATAGAGTTTCTGCGCCGAAGATGTAACGGGGCTAAAATCATGTACCGAATCTGTGGCTTTACAAAGTTTTCGAATTTTGTAAGGGGTAGCGGAACGTTCTGTAAGCCTGCGAAGGGATACCCGTGAGGGATCCTGGAGGTATCAGAAGTGCGAATGCTGACATAAGTAACGATAAACGAAGTGAAAAACTTCGTCGCCGAAAATCTAAGGGTTTCTATGCAAGGTTAATCCGCGTAGAGTTAGTCGGCACCTAAGGCGAGGGCGAAAGCCGTAGTCGATGGAAACAAGGTTAATATTCCTTGACCTGATGGTAGTGACGGATTCTGTAAGTTGTGAGTTCTTAATGGATTGAACTTGCCGCGAAAGGGTCCCAAGAAATAGCTCCATCATTAAGACCGTACCCGAAACCGACACAGGTAGATTAATAGAGTATATTTAGGCGCTTGAGAGAATGATGTTGAAGGAACTCGGCAAAATGCTTCCGTAACTTCGGGATAAGGAAGACCCTTTTGTAGGCAACTATGGAAGGGTGGCACAAGCCAGGGAGAAGCGACTGTTTATCAAAAACACAGGGCTCTGCTAACACGTAAGTGGATGTATAGGGTCTGACGCCTGCCCGGTGCTGGAAGGTTAATGCGGTTGGTGCAAGCTAACTTCTGAAGCCCCAGTAAACGGCGGCCGTAACTATAACGGTCCTAAGGTAGCGAAATTCCTTGTCGGGTAAGTTCCGACCTGCATGAATGGCGTAACGATTTCTCCGCTGTCTCCAACATCAACTCAGTGAAATTGAATTCTCCGTGAAGATGCGGAGTTCGCGTAGTTAGACGGAAAGACCCCGTGCACCTTTACTGCAACTTTACATTGGTGTTAGGAAAAACATATTTAGCATAGGAGGGAGACTTTGAAGCAAAGGCGTCAGCTTTTGTGGAGTCACCAGTGAAATACCTCTTTTGTTTTTCTTGACATCTAACCGCTAGCCGTCATCCGGCAGCGAGACATTGTATGGTGGGTAGTTTGACTGGGGCGGTCGCCTCCCAAATAGTAACGGAGGCGTGCGAAGGTAGGCTCAGAACGGTCAGAAATCGTTCGTAGAGTGCAATGGCATAAGCCTGCCTGACTGTGAGACTGACAAGTCGAGCAGAGACGAAAGTCGGTCATAGTGATCCGGTGCTTCTGAGTGGAAGGGGCATCGCTCAACGGATAAAAGGTACGCCGGGGATAACAGGCTGATACTGCCCAAGAGCTCATATCGACGGCAGTGTTTGGCACCTCGATGTCGGCTCATCACATCCTGGGGCTGGAGCAGGTCCCAAGGGTTTGGCTGTTCGCCAATTAAAGTGGTACGTGAGCTGGGTTCAGAACGTCGTGAGACAGTTCGGTCCCTATCTGCTATGCGTGTAGAAGAATTGAGAGGAGTTGACCCTAGTACGAGAGGACCGGGTTGAACATACCACTGGTGGACCTGTTGTGGCGCCAGCCGCAGTGCAGGGTAGCTAAGTATGGAAGAGATAACTGCTGAAAGCATCTAAGCGGGAAACTCACCTCAAAACTAGTTCTTCCTATAGAGCCGTGGTAGACCACCACGTTGATAGGCTGGATGTGGAAGCGCAGTAATGCGTGTAGCTGACCAGTACTAATAGCTCAATTGGCTTGATTTATGCACTGAAAAAAATTTTAAAATTTATTTTTAAGATAATTGATATTTTATTTTACAAACCCCATCTTTAATTAAGATGGGGTTTTTTTTTTACAGTATTTAAGATTGACTGTTCAATACTTGAACGTTAATATATTAAATATTGATCATTATGAATGAAAACAAAGACCATTTTGAATTATTAAGAATAATTAAAAAAAAACCTGATTC
>CAJQSF010000009.1 GCA_905612495.1 uncultured Candidatus Pelagibacter sp. | reverse complement strand
TTGAATTCAGATTAATTAAAAGTGGATTTCCAGTTGGTATTTCAAGTAATGATATCTTTTTGTTGTTTAGTTTAAATAAAAACTTACATAAAGCTCTAATAGAATTGCCATGAGCTGAAATTAAAATATTTTTATTATCTAATAATTTATTTAGAATGTTGGAGTTATAGTATTCCATTACTCTTTCATAAGTATCTTTAAGAGATTCTGTATCTGGAATTTTCTCTCTAGGAACAGTTTTGTATGCATCAATATTTATGGGATGATATGGATTATTTCTACTTAGAGAATCAGGCTTTATATCCCAAGACCTCCTAAATTCATGAATTCTATCTTCTCCAAGCTTTTCCATCATTTCATCTTTATTTAGACCAGTTAAAGACCCATAATGTCTTTCGTTGAATTGCCAAGCTCTTATTGGTTTTTTATTATCTCTCAATGTATCTTGAATAAATTTTAGAGTATTAATGGCTCTTAATTGAAATGATGAATAGAAATAATCTATATTCAACTTTAGTTCTTTAACATACTCACCAGATTTACATGCTTCCAATTTTCCTTGACCAGTAAGATCTACATCGACCCAACCTGTAAACCTTTTTTCTAGGTTCCACACACTTTGACCATGTCTAACTAAT
This sequence comes from uncultured Candidatus Pelagibacter sp., assembly GCA_905612495.1. GTDB lineage: Bacteria > Pseudomonadota > Alphaproteobacteria > Pelagibacterales > Pelagibacteraceae > Pelagibacter. The sequence continues at coordinate 17,087 of CAJQSF010000009.1, read as the reverse complement.
ATTAAATGAGGCATTTGATATATTTTGATAGCTGATAAAAAGAATAAAATAAATAAAATTATTATGAAAAATCTAAATAAAATTTTTATTCCAGTATTCTATATAGCGAATCTAGTATTAATAATACTTTATTTATTTCCAGGTAGTATAATAGGTTGCTTGTTTTATGATGATTGTCTTAATCAAGTAGAAATAACTAGTAATATTATAATTACTTCTAATTTTTTTATTTCTTCAAATCATTTATATTCATTTATTCTTATTTCAATATTAGGATTTTTTGTTTATAGAAATACAAAAAAAATAAAATTTTTAATTATATATCTATTTTCATTATCCATAATTTTAGAATTACTACATATCATTATTCCAATTAGAGCATTTGAGTGGGAAGATCTTATTGGCAATATTTTGGGTGTTATATTGATAATAATTGCTTATAAGATTAAAGATAAATATGTCTAAAATTAAGAATATTGTCTTTATTACATTAATTGTTTTAATTTCAGCGTGTTCTTCTATACCTAAAAATACATCAAACGGTTGCTCAATTTTTAATGAAAGATATCTTTGGTATAAATATGCAAAAAGTACCGAGAAAAAATGGGGTACACCAATTTATGTTCAGCTCGCTATTATTAAAATGGAATCTGATTTTGATTGGTTAGCAAAACCACAACGACAAAAGCTATTTAAAGTTATACCCTTTAAGCGTCCATCAAGCTCTTTTGGTTACTCTCAGGCCGTAAAGGGAACTTGGGAACAGTATAAAAATGAAACAGGCAATAAACTTGCAATAAGAGCAAGATTTAAAGATAGTGTAGACTTTATTGGTTGGTACACAGATAAAACGGAGTCTCTTTTAAAGATTTCCAAGAAAGATGCCTTTAGGCAATATCTTGCATATCATGAAGGGTGGGGTGGTTATAAAAATTACAAGAATAATCAAAAAGTTATAGGCTTAGCTAAAAAAGTTAAAAACCAATCTGATAAATATAAATCTCAATTGAAGAAATGTCAGAAAAGGCTAAATAAAAATAAATATATTATTTTTTAACGTAGTTGTTTTTTTAACTCAATATCAACAGCATCTATTCTCTTTGTATTTTTTGCTAAAACTAAATACATTGTTGGGGTCACATACAGTGTAAAGAATGTTGATATAATCATTCCACCAAGAATAGTAGCACCAACAGCTAATCTTGATGCCTCACCTGCGCCTGGTCCGATGTTTCCTATAACTAGAGGCATCATTGCTATCATTGTGCTTATTGATGTCATCATTATTGGTCTAAATCTTAACTGACAAGCTTCGTTAACTGATGTTTCAATATTTTTTCCAGCAGTTCTTAATTGATTGGCATAATCAACGATTAGAATACTATTTTTAGTCGATATTCCAATTAAAATGACAAGTGCTATTTGTGAAAAAATATTAATAGAACTATTTAAGAATAGAATAAAGACTAACCCTCCAAACAAAGCAAGTGGGACAGTTAACATAATAATAAATGGGTGGATAAATGAGTTAAAAGTTGCAGCCATTACTAGGTAGGCAGTTAGAAATGCTAATCCAAAAATAATAAATAATTCATTACTAGTTTCTTTAAGCTCTTCTGATTTACCCTTCCATGCAATTTGATTGGAAGAGCCAATTCCTTCCATTGTTTCTTCTAAATATGAAATTGCTTCTGTAAGTGTATAGGACGGCGATATATTTGCAGAAATAGTTACAGCTCTCTGCCTGTTATATCTTGCTAATTTTTTTGCAGATCCTTTTTCACTAAACTCAACTAAATTTGCTAAAGAAATAAGTTTACCAGTACTTTCTGATCTAACAAATATTTTAGAAAGCCCTTCTTGAGATCTTCTGTCAGCCAAGTATTGCTGAAGTATAATTGGATATTCTTTACCAAGTCTATTAAATTTTGTTACAGTTTTTCCACCATAAAGAGTTTCTAGAGTTTTTCCAATTGAGTCAGTAGATATATTTAAATCTTTAGCTTTGTTTTTATTAATTACCAGTTTGATTTCTGGCTTGTCTCTCGAATAGTCTGATTCTATTCTGGATAAATTTTTATTCTGTCTTAATCTTCTAATAACTTTGGATTGTATTTCTTCTAATTCTTCATAAGTGCTACCTAATATAACCATTTGTAATGGTTTATTATAACTAGAAACTCTAATAGACTGCGGTGAAATTGGAAAAGCTACAGTTTCTGGTACGGTCACAATTTTTCCAATTGCTTCTCTCATTATTGTTAGTGAACTTTTATCTCTTTCAGCCCATTCATCCAATAATGCAATTATTACAAAGCTGTTAAAAGAATTTTTGTTGCTGCCAAAGCCTGGCACTCTCATTATAAATCTTTTATATGGACTATCCTCAGCCTGAAGAAGTGGAATTAATCTTTTTTCAACATCTTCTGCTCTTTTTTCAGTATATTCAAAAGAGCTTCCCTCATCTGTAAATCCAAGAACAAGATATACACCACGATCTTCCATAGGTAACAATTCTTTTTTTGTAAAATGAAATAAAATACTGGAGACAATAATAGTGAAGACAATAAATGAAATAACAATTTTTTTCTTATTTAGCCAATAGCCCAATGTTTCTTCATAAAATTTTGATAATGATTTAAAAAACTTGTCAAATTTAGTAACTATAAGATTTTGCTTAGATTCTTTCTTTAAAAACTTACTTGCTAACATGGGTGACAATGTAAGCGCAACAAAAGAGGACACAACAACTGAAAAAGATAAGGCAATTGCAGTTTCTCTAAATAACGTTCCTGCAATTCCATCTATAAAAATTAAGGGAATAAATACAGCAACTAGAATTAATGTTGTAGCAACGATTGCAAAACTAATTTGTTTTGATCCTTTATAAGCCGCAACCAAAGGGCTTTCTCCATTTTCAATTCTTCTATAAATCGCATCTGTCATTATGACTGAATCGTCGGTAATTATTCCAATTGCCAGAATAAAGCTTAATAAAACAAAAATATTTATTGATAAACCAAATAAGTAAAGACCTAAAAAGGATGCTATCAAACTTACAGGTAATGCAACCGCAGGCACAATTACAGCTTTTATATTTCCCAAGAATAAGTAAATAATAATAACCACAAGTATAAACGCGATAATCAAAGTTTTGTATACTTCATCAATGGCAGTACCCACATATGTTGCTCTGTTAAAAGCTACTTCTATATTTAGGTCACCTGGTAATGTTTTCTTAACTTCATCAATTTTTTTACTTATTTCTTTAGAAAGCTCTACTGTTGAAGCACCACTTTTGGCATAAATACCAATTCCTACAGTTTTTAGATTTAAAGCATCCTTACTTTGTGCCTTGAAAAGATTTTTTTCTGAAACTGGACCGAATTCAATATTGGCAATATCTGCAAGTCTTACAATACTATTTAGGTTTTTTTTTATCGGTAATGCTTTTAATTTTTCTATATCGTCATATGATTTATCTAAATTTAATATTAAATCAATATTGTTAGCTTCAAGAGTACCCGCTGGCAGACTTACATTTTCTTTTCTTATTGCTATCTCAACTTCTTGAATAGTTAAATTATATGCTGCTAGTTTAATTGGATCTATCCAAACTCTAACACTTAAATCTCTTAAACCACCAGTTCTAATAGTTCCTACGTTCTTAACACTCGAAAATTGATCTACTAAATATCTCTCAACATAATCTCCAAGTTCTAAGTCACTCCAAGTTGCAGAAGATACAGCTAGCCACATAGTAGTTGAAAACCCTGCTGATTGCTTAAGTATTTGAGGGGCATCAGCTTCACTTGGTAATCTATCAACAATTCTTGCTACTCTTTCTCTTATATCGTTGGCTGCATTATCTAGATTAATATCAGTATTAAATTCAACATTAATTGAACTACTTCCATTTTCTGATGTTGAGTTAATATTTTTTACTCCTTCTACTCCACCAATTACATCTTCAATTACTTGAGTTACCTCTTGATCAATTATAGGAGCTGAAGCAGATTTATAGTCTACTTTAATTTGAACCACAGGAGGTTGTAAGCCTTCAGGCAATTCTCTTACAGGTAATTGTGAAAAAACAAATATTCCAAAAACGATTAAAATAAGAGACATTACCCACGCAACAACGGGTCTTCTTATACTTACATCAGTTATAAACATTATTTTTTAATAGGTTTTATTTTGCCTTTAGGCCTAACTTTTTTTAATCCTTCCGCAACAATAGTCTCTCCCTCGGTAAGGCCAGAGACAACTTCAATAAACCCATCTGCTCTTATTCCAATTTTTATCTCTGTTTTATTTGCAATGTTGTCTTTAGAGATTTTATAGACATAAATTTTATTCCCCTCTATCATTATACTAGTATCAGGTATTCCAAGTGAGTTTCGCTCATTATAATTAATAATAACCTCTAGAAGAGAGCCAGGTATTAATTCAGAATTTTTATTTTCAATCACAACTCTTGTAAGTAAACTTCTCGTTTCAGCATTAATCCTGCTTGAAACAGCATAGACTTTTCCACTGTATGTTTTGTTTTTGTTACCTGAGAATTTTGCCGTAATGGGTAAACCTTTTTTTATGAATGAAGCAAAAGTTTCAGGAATTTTTAGATCAGAATATATAATCGAGTTATCATCTAAAGTTATAATAATTGAGTTATCTGAACCAAGAATATCACCAGTAATACCCCTGTATCCAAGCACACCATCGAATGGTGCTATGATATTCTTATCTTTAAGCTTAACAATTAGATCACCTTTTTTTACATAATCTTTAAGGATTAGTTCAGATATTAAATTATCTCGTTTGATTCTAAAAGACTCAGATCTCTTTGAGACTGCTGTGCCGAAACTTCCAATATTTTCAGAAAAGCTTTTGTTAACTACCTCTTTAACAATAATTCCAGGAGGAGGTCTTTTGCTAAATTTTTTCTTAAAATGATTACCTATCATTGTTCTTCCAACAACAACTATTATAATTATTAAGAAAAAAGTAATTATTGTTGTGCTAATTTTTGTCGATCTTTTCATATTTTAAATTTTTCCGTACTCACTCCACGAGCCATCATAAATTGTTGGCATATATTTAGTGTCTATTAGAGAATAAGCAAGAGCCAAAACCGAAGCAGTAACTCCAGAACCACAAGTAAATACAATATTTTCGTCAAGTTCACACTTGGCCAGTTTAAATTTTTCAATGATTTTTTCTTTAGTAATAAATGTGTGATCTTTATTAATAAGTTCAGAAAAAGGGAGGCAAAAAGAATTTTTTATAGAACCACTTCTTAAACCTTTTCTTGGTTCAGGAACCCTGCCCTCAAATCTCCCTCTACTTCTTGCATCAATAATCTTAAATTCATTCATTTTAATATTTTCATCAACTTGTTTTTTGTCTTTTACCAATTCTTTTTTTTCATTAACTATATAATTAGAGCTAATAGTTTTTGTTAAATCATCAACTATTGGTTTTTTTTCATTAATCCATTTTTTTAAACCACCATCTAGCACACGAACTGAACTTGGGTCATGCCCAAAGTAAATAAAATTATACCAACACCTGCAAGAGCTAATTACATCAGAATTATCATAAATTATTATTTGGTCTTCATTTTTAATACCCATATTTGATAAAATTTTTCCCCATGTTTTAATATCAGTCAACATATGAGGTAAGTCAGTATCTGTTTTAGAGTTTTTATCTAAATCAAAAAAGACTGCATTTTTTATATGTTGCTTTTGATATTCTTCAAAACCATTTCGTTTTGTTTGAGGCATGTGCCACGAACAATCAATAATTTTTATTTTATTTAAATTTTTTTCTAGCCAGTTTGTGTCAACTAATGACATACTATCTTTTTTCTAAGTATCTTTGATGATATTCTTCTGCTGGACAATAATTTTTTAATAGAGAAGATTTAGTCACAACTTTTCCAGATAAATTCAAATTTATTTTTTTCATGATCTTTTCAGCAACTTCTTTTTGTTTATCACTTAAATAAAATATTTCGCTTCTGTATTGTGTTCCAAAATCTGGCCCTTGTGAATTTAAAGTTGTGGGATCATGAATCTCAAAAAAGAATTCTAGAATTTTTTCATAAGAAATAACTTTGGGATCAAAGTCTAATTTAACAACTTCTGCATGATTGGTGTCACCCATACATACTTCTTTATAGTTTGTTTCTTTATTATCACCCCCACAATAACCAACCTCAGTTTTCATAACCCCCTCGAGTTTACTAAACTTAATTTCTGGTCCCCAAAAACAACCTAAACCTAAAACTGCTATTTCCATTGATTATCCTTTAATTTAATCTACAAATTATTCCTATGCTTACTAAAAATCAATCAGGCTTTTTGTATATGTTTATGTCGGTTTGTGCATTTTCTTTTATGGATTTAATAGTTAAATGGTCTGATGATTACCCGTTGGGACAGGTGCTATTTTTCAGAGGATTTTTTGGGATAGTTATATATTTCTTTATAATGCCTAGAGAAAGGATTAAGAATTTTTATTATACTAAAAGAGCAGGTTTGCATTTTTTAAGATGTTTGTTTGGCTTTATAGCCTTAGTTGCAATATTTATTGCGCTAAGAAATTTACCATTAGCTACGGTAGTTAGTATTTCTTTTGCTGCACCCATATTTACCACTATCTTTTCAGTTTTTTTTTTAAGTGAAAAAGTTGGATTCTATAGGTGGCTGGCTGTATCAATTGGCTTTATAGGAATTATTGTAATAACTGAACCTGGTTTTGGTGCTCTAAATATATACTACATTTATCCGATCATTTTCTGTTTAGGTTTATCTTATGTTGCTATTGCAATTAGGCAGTTATCCACAACAGAGCCAGTTTGGCTTATTGCTCTCAATTTTTCAATAGTTATTACCTTGGCAAGTTTATTTACAATACCTTTTGGATGGGTGATGCCAAACATACAAGATTTAGTTTTATTGTGCTTGATTGGATTCTTAGGAGGTTTTGCAAATTTATGGCTCAGTCAATCTTTTAAATTATCTGAAGTTTCTCTCGTATCACCATTAAAATATTTAGCATTAGTTTTTGGAATAATTTTTGGATATTTAATTTGGGATGAGATTCCTTCAATAAAAACTTTAATAGGTGCATTATTAGTTGTTGCCTCTTCTTTAATTATCCTTAGAAGAGAGATTTTTCATAAGAAAGAGATACCATCAAATATTAGACATGAGTAAAATACCAAAATATTGGAACACTGCAAAAAAATATTTATCTAAAAAAGATAAAGTTATGTCTTCTTTAATTAAAGAATATAATTCTCCCTCTGAAATAATTCTTACCTCAAGAAAAGATGTATTTTATTCTTTGTGCAAAAGTATTATTGGACAACAAATTAGTGTTGCTGCTGCTAATTCTATTTTTTTAAGATTTAAAAAAAAGTGTAAGGATAAAATAAATGCAAACACAATTTCTAAATTATCTACAACTCAGATTAAAAACTGCGGATTAACTAAACAAAAAGTTAAGGGAATAAAAAGTTTAGCAAAACAAACTTTAGATAAATCATTTAATCCCAGATTAATTACCAAGATGTCAGATGAAGAGGCAATTATTTATCTGTCACAGTTAAGACAAATTGGTAGATGGTCAGCTGAAATGATCCTATTGTTTACGTATAATCGCTCAAATATTTGGCCAATACAAGATATTGGTCTGTTAAGAGGAATTTCAAAAAATTATAAAAAAAAATACTTACCTTCAGAGTCTTATGTAAAATTATTAAACAAACGATTTACACCATATTGCTCAGTTGCTACTTGGTATTTATGGAGAAGTATTGATCCAGAACCTATTCAGTATTAAAACCTTGAATTATTTGTAAATTTCTTTCAGTGGTATCTTTAGCTGCTGCCCATCCTTCCTTGTATTCTTTTGAATTATGACATGCTAGCGCACTTTCATAATCTGGAAACTCCCAAATCACAGTTCGTGAAAAATCTTCACCTTCTAAACATTGATATTCTCCACCTCTAACTAGTGGCTTACCCCCAAAACTTTTTATGATAGGTGTAACTTTAGTGGAATAATATTTTAAATTTTCTTTATTACCAATCTTTTTATATAGAGCTATCCAGTATGCTTTCATATTAATCTATCCATTTTTTTAAATTATCTTTATTAGCTTGAATATAATTTGGTAATTTATCTATTTCAAACTTTTCAAGTTTATTTCCATTACCAATTTTGTTAGATGTTTTGTCTACTTTCAGGTCATATATTGCTTGTTTATTTTCAATAATTTTTTCTATTTCTTCAACAGAAAGTGGCCGTTCATCAAATTCTCTATGATGTAAATAAGATCTCAATTTATGTTCAATTTCTTTAGCAGTTTTTATATTTGTAAAATGCCAACCACCATCATTAATATATTTTATGCTTTTATATTTATTTTTAGAAAAAATAGTATCAATTCTATAAAATGGATATTTTCGGTCTTTTACATTTCTTAACCATTGAGGGTTAAGTAGGTTTTTTTTTCTACACGCTTTGGTTCCAGTCCATACTAGATTGGGTAAATATAAGTTAAATTTATAGTAAAACATATCTTGTTTAAATAGAATTATTTTTTCATTAATTTCATTAAAATTAATATCTAATAAATTTGGAATTTCATCAACATCAGATATTAAAATTATATCATTTTGCTTTGCGAGCTCTAATCCTTTTTCAATATAATTTCTTTGACCATTTTCTCTATAAATTGCATTAAAAATATATTTTTTTGATTTTTCCTTTTCAGAGTCATTAGAGTTTACTATTTCAATTCCTTTAGGTTCTTGCTCATAAATTAAGTAGATAATTTTATCTTTAAAATTTTCAAATTTTTTATGATTAAATTTTAAATCTCTTGGGTCCCCCTTATGAGTAAATTTACTTTCAACAATCACAAAATAATCAACAAATTCATTTAATGTATTGAGCCTTACATCCAGCACCACCTCTTCATCAAAGTACATAAAACAGTCAAATATTTTCATAATTTTTTATTCTTTTATATTTTTATTTATATGATAAAAATTTTTATGGCAGATAAATTAATAATCACTTTCGATCAGTATACAAAAATTGTTGAAAAGTTAGCAATAGAAATTCATAATAACTATAAACCCACAGTATTAGTGGGTATCATGAGGGGTGCAGCTCCCATATTAGACATTCTTTCTAGAGTTTTAAAATTACCAATCGCATATATAGTTATTCAAAGCTATTCAGGAGATGGAATGGAAGACAAACAGGGTCAACTGATGTTTGCTAGAGAAATTAGCTCCTTAGCTGAGAATAAAGATTTTGATAAAGTCTTATTAGTAGACGACCTATCTGATACCGGATTAACTTTAAATAAAAGCATAGAATGGTTGAAAAACTACGAACCAACTAAAAACTATATAAAAGAAGTTAAAACAGCCTGTTTGTGGAAAAAAAAGTCATCCACATTTGAGCCAGATTTTTGCCCAGTAAAATTAGATTCAGACCCGTGGATTGTTCAGCCAACAGAACATTATGAAGAATTGTCTATGGAAGAAATAATTAAAAGAAACAAATAGGGCTGGAATTTATCCAGCCCTAAAAATTAATTTTTAAGCAACTGCAAAACTTACAGCACTTAGTATAGCTATTACCCATATCGCTGGTGAAGTGCTTGAAAACTTACCAGTGAATAATCTAATCAAAGCGTAAGAAATAAAAGCTAAAGCAATACCATTGCTGATGCTATAAGTTAATGGCATAGCAATCATTGCAAGTATAGCTGGAGCAGATTCCCCAATATCATCCCACTCAATATCAACAATGTTTCTTACAAATAAAACTGAAACATATAAAAGTGCGGCTCCATCAATTTCTTTTGGTAAGCTTGTTGCCAAAGGTGAAAGGAATAAACAAGCAAGAAATAAAACTCCAATAGTTAAAGAGGTCATTCCCGTTCTTCCACCTGCTTTTACACCAGCACCGGATTCAACGTAACTTGTTACAGTTGTTGTGCCCATTAACGCGCCAGCTACAGATCCAACACTATCAGCCATCATTGCTTTTTCAATATCTCTAACTTTTCCATCTTTATCAACTTTTCCAGCAACATTTGCTACTGAGGTTAAAGTTCCTGCGGTATCAAAAAAGTCTATAAATAATAATGTGAATATTACTGTAGACATTCCAGCTGTAAACGCAGCTGTTAGATCAAAATCAAATAGATAAGTCATCGGAGGAATACTTCCAACAACTCCATTAAATTTTGCAAGCCCGGTTGCCCAAGCAATAATACTAAATACAACTATTCCAATAATTATATTTCCTTTTATATTTAATTTTTCCATAACTATCATTGAAACAAAAGCAAGACATGCAAGTAAAATTAAAGGATTTTTCATATCACCAATTGTAACAAGAGTTACTGGATGGTCAGCAACAACACCCATAATTTCTAAACCAATAATGGCTAAAAACAATCCAATACCAGCACCTATCCCAAGTTTCAAACTTTTAGGAATAGAGTTAATTAACCAGGCTCTAATAGGTGTTAATGAAATGATTAAGAATAAAACACCAGCAACTAATACAGCACCTAATGCCGCTTGTGGTGTGTAACCCATTCCACCAACAACTCCAAATGCAACAAAGGCGTTAATCCCCATACCGGGAGCCAAACCTATTGGCCATGTTTTTCCATAAAATGCCATTATGAAACAGGCAAGTGCTGTCGCAACAATTGTTGCCGTGAATACTGCTCCAAAATCAAAGAAACCTTTTTCTGGTCCAGCAAATTCACCTGATAGTATAAATGGATTCAAAAACATAATATAAGCCATTGTCAAAAACGTCGTGACACCAGCTATTACTTCTGTTTTAAAATCAGTCTTGTGTTTTTTATAGTTGAAATATTTTTCTAACATTGACCCTCCTAAGATTAAGATCGACTAATATTAGATTAATCAGGAAAATACTTCTTAAAATCTTTGTTTATCAACATATTTCAACTTATAAGTTTATATTTGTGCCATATTTTGGGTGTTATCATAAAGGAATGAATAAATTAAAATTAATTTTTATAAGCTTATTTTTTTTAACCCTGGTTGCTGGCTGTCAAACAATCAAAGACAAAACAGATGCAATTGTGGAAAAAGAAAATGCTAAGTTAAGTGAGTACATTGGAAAAACTTCAAGCAATTTACAAATGGATTTAGGTAAACCAGATGAAGATTTTAAAAATGTTAGGGGTAATTTAGAGCTTGTTTACAATACCAAAAAATATGGAATACTTTGTGAAAGAAGATTTGAAGTGAACTCTAGTTCTATGGTCATTGGCTTTGTATCAAACGGTTGTTTCTAACAACTAAAAACTAAATTTTTTCTGAAATTTTTAATGCGAACGCATAATCAAGTGCAATTTCTTCTATAGCACCATCTCTACCAGACTTACCACCATGACCTGCATTCATTTCAGTTTTTAAAAGTAATAAATTATTATCAGTTTTATGCTCTCTGAGTTTGGCAGTAAATTTTGTAGGTTCATCAAATAATACTCTGTTGTCACTTAAACTTGTTGTGATTAGTATGTGAGGATAATTCATCTTTTTTATATTGTGATAAGGAGCATAAGAATAAATATAATCAAAATGTTCTTTTTTATCTTTTGCATTTCCGAATTCATCAAACTCACCAACTGTTAAGGGTAGAGAGTGATCTAAATTAGTTGTCAAGGAGTCTACAAAAGGTACTGCCATTATTATTCCTAGAAATAATTCAGGTGCTTGATTGACCACTGCACCCATAAGAAGGCCTCCAGCAGAACCACCCATTCCTATTATTTTATTTTTTGAGGTATATTTATTTTCAATTAAATATTTTGCAGACGCAATATAATCTTCAAAAGTATTCTTTTTATTAAGTAATTTTCCTTCTTTCCACCATTTCATTCCTCTTTCCATCCCACCTCTAATATGTGCTGTGACCCAAATAATATCTCTATTTATTAAACTTAATCTTGTAGTAGAAAAACCAGGACTCATTGAGCTTCCGTATGAACCGTAACCATAGAGTAATAAGCGTGCATTGCCGTCTAGTTTAGTATTTTTATGTCTTGTAATTGTAAGGGGCACTAACCTTCCATCGTGTGACTTACAATCAACTCTTTCAACAATATAATCATCAGGATTATGACCTGAAGGAATTTCTTGCTCTTTAATCAATTTTTTTTCTTTTGAGCTAAGGTTATAAGAATAAACTCTAGCCGGGGTTTTTGGCGATGAATAACTTAAATAAATCTCATCTGTATCTTTATCTCTCTGTAATAAAGAAGCACCAGGGACATATACAGTTTCATCTGAAAAAATTAACTCTTCTTCTTTCTCAGTTGTTATATTTTTTACAAATAATTTATCTAAAGCGTCTGAAGTCTCTGATCTTATGATCCAATTTTTTAGAAATGTTAGTCCACCGATTAAAACCTCTTCCTTTGCAGGTATAAATATTTTCCATTTTGGTTTTTCTAGACTATCAGATATGTCTATTTTAAAATCTTCAGCATTTTCATTTGTGTGGTTATAAAATTTTCCATCCCAAGAATTAACAGAATAAAGTATTCCCCTTTGTCTTTCTTTTATTAATTTAGGCTTGGGCTGTTTCTCAGTAACATCAAAGTAGTATTGCTCCGAAGTATTATGATCAGAGGTATTTATAAAAAAAAATTTATCATCTGAACTCAAGTCAATCCCAACTGTAAAAGCTTCACTCTTTTCTTCAAAAATTAATTGATCATCTTTAGTGCTCGTCCCTAATTTATGTCTATAGATCTTTCTTGGTCTATGATTTTCATCTAGTTTTGAATAAAAAATATATTGATCATCTAAACTAAAAGTTATGCTACCTGATGTTTCTTCAATTTTTTCAGTAATTAATTTTTTTGTGTTTATGTCCCTAATATAAATAGTATAATATTCAGAACCTTTGGTATCTAACGAATAACCTAAATATTTATCATTAAAACTAACTTCAAGGTCACCAACACCAAAATATTCCACATCAAGTTTTTCCTTTTCTTCATCACCGTTCCAAATTTGTTCAATATCATTAGTTCCATTTTTTTTTCTTAATTTTATAGAGTAATTTCCTTTAGTTGTTGTTTTTGTCCAATACTCATAATCGAAATCTTTAAAAGGAAGAGATTCATCATCTAACTTAATTCTTCCCTTAATCTCATTAAATAGCTCTTTTTGAATGTTTTTAGTATTTGATAAGTGAAAGTCTGTGTAGGAATTTTCTTCTTCTAAGTATTTTCTAACTTCAGGGTTTAATTTTTTACTATCTTTTAGCACATCCAAGATGTCATCTTGATGTATCCAGCTATAATTATCTTCCCAGCTAGTATTATGACATGTTTTTATTTCTGATTTTTTTTTAAGTTGTGGTATTTTCATGGAAACAAATTAAATATATGAATATAATCATTTATACACTAGTTATTTTTGGAATTATTTACTTTTTATTAAAACTATTAGCCAACACATCATCTAAAAAAATATCAAAATACTTAAGAAAGTTAATTTTTACTGGATCAATAATCTTAGCTCTAGTGTTCGCAGTGGGAGGCAAATTTTTACTAAGTATACCCCTAACATTAGCAAGTTTAGCAATAGTTAAGTTAAAAGGGTTTTCAATAATTCAATTAATTGGTTTGTTTAGGTTAATTCAAACACTTAGAAGGTCTGGAAGGTTTTCATTCAACCAAAATAAAAATATCAAAAACTCATCCACATTATCCTTAGAGAAATCTTATAAAATTTTAAATCTTGATAAAAATAAAAGAAATACAAAAAGTGATGTAAATAAGGCTTATATTAAGATTCAAAAAAAAATTCATCCAGATGTATCACCAGAAACTGCAAGATTATCTGCGATTGTTAATGAAGCTAAAGAAGTTGTTTTAAAAAATATTTCTTAACTTAAAATACGATCTAATTGATCAAAAATTTTAATAGGATTAATTCTATCTTTACCAAGAGTATTGTGCATCACTGTAATTTCTCCATCTGGAATAATTGGGTACATCCTTGGACTATAACTTCCATAAAGCAAAGGTGTATCAGCCATTAAGACTATTGTCTTTATTCCCAATCCTGAAGAGAGATGGCTAAAGCTTGAGTCATTACAAATAGAAATATCACAATTTTTTATTATTGGTAATATTTTAGTTAAACTCAGTTTGTCTAATGGATAACATTTATTTTTAAATTCTGTGCTAAGTATTTCTTTTAAAATTTCCTGTTCTTGGTCGTTTTTACCAGTAGCCAGAAAAAATTTACATTTATACTTTTGAGTGATTAAGCGCATAAGTTTTATAAAAGTTATTGGAGGAATTCTTTTAGTTGGTCCCGATCCACCTATACCTAGTAAAATATTTTTTTCTTCATTGTTAATTTTATATTCAGATTTCATTTCTTGAACAGATTGATTGTTAATTGGAATTTTAGGGTCACTCTCAACATTTAGATATAAGTTATTTTTCAAAAATTCTTTTGCAGCCCAAATGACATGTTGTCCTCTTTTACCAAATAAAGAATATTGATAAATATCTTTAATCCCAGCAACTCTTGCTACCAAGTTAAACCTAAGAGATGAATTAAATATAAAAACTTTATCAAAGTTTTGTTCTTTAATATCATTTACTAAATTGTAAAAACCAGTAAATCCATCATGTCTTCCAGTTCTTAACTTATTATCACGATCAAGAATAATTATTTTATTAATAATATTACTATCTTTTAAAACTTGTTCTGCTTTTGAACTTTCTTTGACAAGAATGCTCACGGGTTCATTAAATTTTTTAGAAATGGCTTCTATAAATGGTAAATAGATAACCATATCGCCAATCCCCATTTTATTTTGCACTATTAAAATTTTCATTTAATACTTTATCATCTTTACTAATTTTAAAATTTATATAAGTTTTGATGATGAGTAAAATTAAAGGCATTTATGCGGCATCAATGTCAGTGTTTAATACGGACCTAAGCTTAAATATTGAGAAAACTGTAAGTCACGCAGAAAAAATAATTGAACAAGGGTGTCACGGAGTGGCTATTTTTGGGAGCACAGGACAGGCACAACTTATTTCTGTTAGTGAAAAAATTAGTTTACTTAACAAGTTATCAAAAAGTAAATTTAAGGATAAATATTTAATTGGAACTGGACTTAATTCTTTAAGTGAGACTATAAATTTAATGAAGATAGCTTCATCTTTAAATTTTAATAATTTTTTGATAATGCCTCCTGCTTATTATAAATATGGTGATAAAGAGGTAATAGAGTTTTATTCAAGAGTGGCTGAAGCAACACCAGACAGTAGAATTATTTTATATAATTTTGAAAAACTGTGTGGTTATAAATTTAGCATTGAATGTGTTGAAGAACTTGTAAAAAAATTTCCAAACCAAATAGTTGGTGTTAAAGATAGCTCTTACAATCTTTTTGAGCATCTAAAATTAGATAATTTTTCTATTTTACCGGGGTCAGAGTCAAAACTTTTAAAAGGTTTAGAATTAGGGTGTACTGGTATTATTACAGCAACCTGCAATGTAACAGCTAGTTTATCAAGAAAAGTTTACGATGACTTTGTTGAAAAAAAAGAACAAACAAAAAATAAAAAACTGTGTGATGTCAGAAATGTTTTTGAAAAATTTAATTTAATATCTGGATTACATTCTTTTATGTCTGATGAAGATAAAATTTATAAAAATGTTCTACCTCCAGTTAGTCTTTTAAGAGAGGAAGACAAACTCCAATTGATAGAAGAGCTTAATAAACTAAATTTTACTTTGGAATTTTTAAAGAGGCCCTAGATGCAGTTAGCAAGATTTTTAAATAATATATTTAAAAATGATGGCTTCATATTAGTTGATGCTAACTTAAAAAAATATATTATAGGTTGTCCAAAAAAAAAAATTCCAATTACACTCAAGATTTTAAAAAAGCAACTTCATTATAAGTTAATGTTTCGTCCTGATCTATATTTTGGAGAAGCATACTCTAATGGAGATATTCTTATCGAAAATGGGACCTTAACAAATTTTTTAGATATTGTACTTATGAATATTGGAAGAGGTGAGATAAATTTTTTTACTAAATTAATTAATAAGCTAAGTGGTTCTTATAGGTATCTGACAAATTTTAATTTTATAAAAAAATCTAAAATGAATGTTGCCCATCATTATGATCTCTCAGATGAATTATATGATTTATTTTTAGATCCTAAAAAACAATATTCATGTGCATATTTTAAAAACGAAAAAGACACTTTAGAAGATGCTCAAAATAATAAAATACAACACATAATTAAAAAATTAAACATACAGTCAAATCAAAAAATTCTTGATATTGGATGTGGCTGGGGATCGTTAGCCATTGATATTGCCAAAAGTACAAATTGCGAAGTGACAGGAATAACTCTATCAAAAAACCAATTTGCCTATTGTGTAAAAAAAGTTAAGGAACTGAATTTGGAAAATCAAGTTAGATTTAAGCTTATAGATTACAGGCAATTAAATGAAAAATTTGATAGAGTTGTAAGCGTTGGAATGTTTGAGCATGTTGGTAGAAAATTTTATAAAAAATTCTTTAAGCAGATTGAAAAATTACTTAACGATGAGGGTGTTTCTTTAATTCACACTATAGGCTCTGTTAATCCACCTAGAGACCCACATCCATGGATAACAAAGTATATTTTTCCAGGTGGATATACGCCAAGTTTAAGTGAGGTAACCACACCAATAGAAAAAGCAGGCTTAATCGTATCTGACATTGAAGTGCTCAAATTGCATTATTCCCATACTTTAAGACATTGGAAAGAAAACTGCATAAAAAATAGAGCGCAAATTATTGAAATGTTTGATGAAAGATTTTTTAGAATGTGGGAATTTTACCTGACAGGGTGTGAAATTGCTTTTAAATGGGGTGATCAGGTTGTGTACCAATTACAGTTAACAAAGAATTATACATCAACACCTATCACAAGAGACTATATTTATCAGTAATATATTGATAAA
>CAJQSF010000008.1 GCA_905612495.1 uncultured Candidatus Pelagibacter sp. | reverse complement strand
CATCTCCATAGAAATCAAAAATAAAATAATCCCACCTGCAATTGTAAAGGCTGGAAAAGATAT
This sequence comes from uncultured Candidatus Pelagibacter sp., assembly GCA_905612495.1. Classification (GTDB taxonomy): domain Bacteria; phylum Pseudomonadota; class Alphaproteobacteria; order Pelagibacterales; family Pelagibacteraceae; genus Pelagibacter. The sequence goes on along the minus strand of CAJQSF010000008.1, from coordinate 1,948 downwards.
ATTTAAATATCTTAGTAAAGAGCTTCCGAGTAATGCAAAAAATAGCAGTATAACAGCTGCAATTGTTGTGGCACTTAAGGCTGTTTTAATCTTATCTTTAGTCTCCATGTGCTGAGTGACAATTAAGAATAGTGGCGTTGTTCCTAATGGATCAATAACAATAAAATATAAGAAAAAGGTTTGAATAAATATTTCAAGCATTTAAGTATCTAACACGATCAGTAAAAATTAACTAAGCAAATAAAAAATAGCTAAATACCTGCTAACTTTTCCAATTGTTACTAAAATTAAAAATTCTATAAACTTAACTCTAAGTAATCCTGCCGCTAATGTTAGTGGGTCTCCAATAATTGGTACCCAAGCAAATAATAAGGACCATCTTCCAAATTTATTAAACCACTTAGAAGATTTTTCTATTTGTTCATCTTTAAATGGAAACCATTTTTTTTTTGAGAGTTTTCTTGAATAAAAACCTAAAATCCAATTAACAACTGAACCCAAAACATTTCCCAGACTTGCAACAATTAATAACAACAGATTATCATAATTAGATGTTGCCACTAAGCCAGCTAACGTTAGTTCAGATGAAAATGGTAAGATAGTTGCTGCTAAAAACGATATTATAAATAAATATAAATAAATCATCCAGAACACTTCTTGGAACAGTATTTAACCTTATCCCAATTTAGCTTCCATTTTTTTCGCCATGTAAAAAGTCTCTTACAGGTAATACAAATCTTTGAGGGTAGATTTTCTTTTTTCAATTTAAATTTCTTTAAAATTTTGTTTCCATTTTTTTATTGCATCTTCCCAACTCGGCATTAAGTCGTCTTCATATCCATAAACAGAACCTGTTCCAATAGATCTAAAATTCTTCATTGCCAACGCATGATGTTTACCTCTTAAATAATCCATCATCTTATTCTTATTCTCCCAAGCAGTTAGGGTATGATAATACTTATTGATCTTTTTTGAGTCACAAAACAAATTACCATTCGCTTTTCTTGCTGCTGCAAAACTTGGTGTCGTGTATCTCATAAATCTTAACATTCCAAAAAAGCCTTTAACTTTTATACCTGTTATAGAAATATACATTATGCAGTATTCAATTTAATAAATTTATCTGCTTCAGATAAAATCATTTTTTTTCTTTCATCTTTCATTTTATCAAATACATAAACCATCATTGATAATCTGGGATTCTTTAAAAAAAATTTTCTATTTTTATCTATAAATCTCCAATAAAGGCCGTCCATCGTATTGCACCATTCGCCTTTTTTAAAATCCATCATCTTCATAAAGTAACTTGATCCACAGATGTATGGTTTTGTTGCAAAAATACCTCCATCACTAAACAGACCCATTCCATAAACATTAGGAACCATCACCCAGTCAGAAGAATCTACAAACATCTCCATAAACCACTTGTAAACAATAGTTGGTTTCACCTCACAAAGGTTCATTATATTAGATAAAATCATCAATCTTTCAATATGATGAGACCAGCCGTGGTTAACTGCATTCTTAATTGCATGATCAAGTGGTGGCAAACCTGTTGTGCCCTCATACCAAGAATTTTTCATTTTTCTTTCATGTTTGAAAAAATTTTTAGTTTCCATTTCATTAGAATACCCTTGATAAATTCCACGCATAAACTCTCTCCAGCCAATTACCTGACGAATATAACCTTCTAGCGAGTTCATTCTAATTTTGTGTTTTTTATGAAATTCTAAAATTTTTTGAATGATAATTTCAGGAGTTATCAATCCTAAATTAATGTACGGACTTAATACACTATGAAATAAAATATTGTCTTTTTGATTAACAGCATCTTCATAGTCACCAAATAAATTTGATTTTTCTTTAATAAAAAAATCTAAAAGTTTAACAACATCACTGTATTCAGTTGCAAGCCAAAAATCACTTGTGTTACCAGGATGATCTTTAA
>CAJQSF010000007.1 GCA_905612495.1 uncultured Candidatus Pelagibacter sp. | reverse complement strand
AGACAATTTAAATTTATCTGGACATATATCTTTCATTGATGTTGGATTTAATAAAACATCAATAATTTGTTACTTTAATGATAAAGTTCTTTCCTTAGATGTCTTACCAATTGGTGGAAATCATATTACTAAAGATATTTCAAAAATTTTAGAGATAGATTTACAGAGATCAGAACAGGTGAAACGTAATTTTGTTGAAAATTCTGAACTTTTAAATAGTAAAGATATTTCAATAGAGACTCTTCAAAAAATAATTTTTGCTAGAACAGAAGAAATTCTTGAACTGTGTACTAAATCTATAGAGTCAAATCTGTATATACCAGACAAGTTTAAGATGGTGTTAATGGGCGATGGCTCAAAAATATTAGATAATAAGCATAAAGATAAAATTTCTTTCTCAAATGACATAGATTTTTTAGAAGAACTACCCGAAAACATTTGCCAGTCTGGTTTCAAATTAGGTATGGGTTTAAACAAACGTGAGGTTGTAATAGTTCCAAAAAAACAAATAAAATTAGGGTTTTTTGAAAAGCTGTTCCACTTTTTTAAATAAGATAGTATTTTCTTGTAATATTTGTTGTTTTTCTTAATTCCTCCCAAGAATTTATAAGAAGTATATGTCAGGTTTAAATCAAAAAACTATCAAATCTAATATTGCATTCAAGGGTATAGGGCTCCATAGCGGACTGGAAGTAAACTTGGTAATTAAACCAGGCGAACCAAACACTGGAATAATTTTTAAAAGAACAGATCTTAAAAATAATAATATTATAATACCGAACCTTTTTAATGTTAGCAGTGCAGTTTTTTGTACAACCATATCTAATGAATGTGGAGTTAGTATTTCTACCATAGAACATTTAATGGGAGCCTTATATGGATTAGGAATAGATAATGCATTTATTGAGGTGGATAATCATGAGGTACCAATTTTAGATGGTTCTGCAAAATTATTTGTTGAAGCAATATCTAAAACTGGAATCAAAATTAGCAATGAACCTATAAAGATAATAAAGATAGATAATAAAATAGAATTTATTGATGGAAAAAAAAGAATTTCTATTGAACCAAGTAAAATTAGTCTAGATATTGATTTTGAATTGAAATATGAAAACGAATTAATAGGAACTCAGAGCAACTCTATTAATGTATTTGATTCTGACTTAACAGATATTTATAATTCTAGAACCTTCTGTCTTTTTGAGGATGTAGATATTTTAAAAAAAATGGGTCTAGCTAAAGGTGGGAGCCTTGAAAATGCAATAGTTGTAAAAGATCAAAATATATTAAATAAGCAGGGATTAAGAAACGATAAAGAATTCGTAAATCATAAAATTTTAGATTGTATGGGAGACCTTTACCTGTCTGGCTATAGAATAGTTGGAAAAATAGTATGCTCTCAGGGAGGGCACAAGCTTACTAATCAGTTGTTAAGGAAAGTTTTTGAAAATAAAAAAAATTATTCTCTAATTGAAATTAAAGAAAAAAATCTACCATACACGCTTATTAATAAAAGCCATTTGAGATCTATTGCATAATTTTTTTGATAAAAAAAAAAATTAACAGTAAATTATATAGATGAAAATTTTATATAAATTACTAATTATATTTTCCTTAATTTTAGTTAGTAGTTGCGCAAAGGAAAAGAAAGAAATTTCAAAAATTACAGAACTAGATCAAGAACTTGAAATGATCATCACATATGAAACTGCAATGGCGAGTCTGGAAAAAAGAGATTACTATTTTGCATCAAAAAAATTTCTTGAATCTGAGCTACTTTTCCCTCAATCACTGTGGGCGCCCAAATCAGCCTTGATGTCAGCTTACTCAAACTATATGAATAATTTTTATTCAGAAGCTGTTTTTGATCTAGAAAGATACATGTCAACCTATCCTAAAGATAAAAATATGGTTTATGCGCATTATTTAATGGCAATGTGTTATTATGAAAATATAGAGGATGAAAAAAAAGATTTAGCCCCACTAATTCAAGCAAGAAAAAAATTTGAATTTATTTTAAAAGAATATTCCGAAACTGACTTTGCTTTAGATGCGTCATTTAAAATTGATTTAATTAATGATATTATGGCATCTAAAGAAATGTATATAGGAAGGCACTATATAAAAAAAGAAAAGTGGATAGCCGCAATTAATAGATTTAAGACAGTAACAGAAGATTATCAAACTACAATTTATGTTGAA
>CAJQSF010000006.1 GCA_905612495.1 uncultured Candidatus Pelagibacter sp. | reverse complement strand
TCTCCATAATCAGTCATATGTTTGGGAATTCTTTTATTTTTTCCATACATAAAGTGATTTTCCATATTTTCTCTATATTTGCTTGCAGGTACTTTTAATCCTACAGATTCAGCAACTTCTCTAATTAACATTGGATTAGCTCCACAGCAGACACCAAGGTAATTTATACCTAAATCATTTGCTGTTTTTGCAAATTGTCCAATTTCATATCTATTGCAATAATGTGGATCTAGTGCTGTTGGAAATGTTCTTCCATGTGGAGATGGACATTCACAATTATTTCTATCTGGTAAGTTAAAGAATGTTGGATAATCTTCACTTGTTCTATACGGTATTGGTAGAGCACCAACATGACACTTCACTGCTTTTCTTATTTCCTTTAAAAAAGGAAGCATCGTTGAAGGGCCTCTAAAACAATTTAAACCAACCACATCTGCGCCTAGTTGCTCCAACTCTTTACAGGTATCTACTACAGATTTTCCATCTCTCATTTTGTTTTCACCCATTGGAGAAATTGTTAGAACTGTTGGTAGGCCTGTTTTCTTCATTATCTTTAGTGCTTTGAATGCTTCTTCTGCATAATAGAAAGTTTCACCAATCAACATGTCCGCACCTTCCTCAACAGCCCATCCAATCATTTCAGAAAACATAGATTCAACTACTTTTTGAGATTCATTATCATTGTGCTTCCAAATATTTGAGTTTGAAATATTACCTGCCATTAAATTAGGCCTACTTCCTTGGTTGAAATGTCGCTTTGGTGCATCTAGCGCAACCTTTTTTGCGATTTTTAACGCTGCACGATTTAAAGGTTCAAGAAGTTCCTCTTTACCAATAACACGCATTTTTTCTCTATGTCCATTATAAGTAAAGGCCTCAACAATATCCGAACCCGCATGTTGAAATTCTCTATGCAAATTCTCTAGGACCTCCGGATGGTCTAACGAAACCATTGGAACAAATTCTCCAGATGCCATGTAACCACGTCTTTCTATTTCAAATAAAAAACCTTCAGCGCATATAACAGGTCCATTATCTAATCTTTCTTTTAATTTATTTGTGTTCATTTTTTTTCTCCAAGTTTTCTGGAGAAAAAAGGTAACGTTCTAACAAGAGGGTTAAGTTCATAGGCCTCTTTTCTCCTTTTTAGTGCTTAAGCGAAATGCAGGGCGCACAATATGGTTCAACTGCCCGGTTTAATTTTATAAAAGATAAAAAAAAACCACCTATCTAAAGCGGTGGTTAAAAAGTCGCTTTAGCAGGATTTATAAAGCGCTCTGCAATTTAACTTAACTCAGCGCTATCTTCCTTATACACATTTAATAAATGAAAGATACAGTAATTATTGCTGTAACTTAGGTGCTATCTAATTCTATTTTCTTCAAAATTCTTATTTAATTTTACTGAAATAGTTCGAGTATTTTTTTTATTCCATTCTGAAAAAGATTTTAATATTGGCATAACTGAAAGGCCAAATTCTGTAAGTGAATACTCAACATTTGGTGGCATTATTTGAATGACTTTTCTATTAACTATTCCATCGGCCTCTAACTCTTTAAGCTGTTTAGATAGCATTTGTTGTGTAATAGTTTTCAATGTTTTTTTAAACTCACCAAATCTCATTTTTTTTCTTTGTAGTAAGCCAAACAAGATCCTAATTTTCCATTTACCTCCAAGGAAGTAAACTGCTCTTTCTGCTGGACAATCTATTAAGTTTTTCATGGTATGTTTTTATATACTAGTATGTTTATTATGCGTTATTGCATTATTGTTAACAAGGTATTATGTACAAGTCAAATAAATTGAAAGGGTAAATATGACTAAAGGAGAAAGAGCAGGCGATAGTGCAATTGCTATTGAAGTTGAAAAAGATAAATCTTATTATTGGTGTTCATGTGGAAAGAGTGCGAAGCAACCTTTTTGTGATGGATCACATAAAGGTACAGAGTTTACACCGCTGGCATACAAGGCTGAAGAAACTAAAAAAATGTTTTTTTGTGCTTGCAAACAAACTAACAATCCGCCATTTTGTGACGGATCACATAACAAAAAATAAAGGATAGAATGCAAAATTTAAACAATAAAGTTAATAATTTTTTTTCAAATATAGATGCATTAGCCTCTTTATTTTTTAGATTTGGAATAGGAATAGCTTTTATAATTCATGGTCTAGGTAAATTTCCTTTACCACCTCAAGGATTAATTGAATATTTTAATTTATCACCTGCCCTAGCATCTTTAGTTGCTTTATCAGAATTATTAGCAGGACTAATATTAATCATTGGTGGTTTTATTAAAAATCCTTTTGGAAACTTGATAACAAGGCTAGCTGGATTAATGATTGTTATTATGATGATTAATATATTTGCTATTGCACACCCAGATTGGTTCATCACAACAAAACTATTTACTAGTGAGCAAATATTTCTTTTAATTGGTGGAGTTTATTTTTTAATTAAAGGTAATCGAACATAAATATGAACCAAATCGAAGTAGAAAAAATAATAGAACCGGTTGCAGCATCGGATGGTGCTGGGGTTAAATTGAAAAGAAGTATTGGCACCCATCTTATTGACTATCATGATCCTTTTTTAATGTTGGATGAGTTTGGCTCTGAAAATAAAGATGATTATATTGGAGGCTTTCCTCCCCACCCTCACAGAGGAATTGAAACAGTTACTTACATGTTAAGTGGTGAGTTTGAGCATGAAGATAGTACTGGAGCTAAAGGTAGAATGTCTTCGGGGGATGTTCAGTGGATGAAAACTGGTGGTGGAATAATTCATTCTGAAATGCCTGCAATGACAGAGGGTAAACTACATGGTTTTCAATTATGGGTAAATATGCCTGCTAAATTAAAAATGAATAAACCTGAGTATATTTATATTGATGCAGATAAAATGAGCACTCATAAAGATGATGATAAAATAGTTAAAGTAATTGCTGGAAAATTTGAAAATGCAGAAGGGCCTGTTAAGGGTCATAACATTGAGCCAGTTTACTTTGATGTGGAAATTGAAGAAGGCAAAGAATTTAATTTTAATCTTCCTTCAACACATAATTCTTTAATTTATTTGATTGATGGAGAAATTAAGGTTGGAGATCAAAATCATAGCCAAGCTAAAAACTCTACTTTAATTATCCTAACTAGAGGTGAGAAGCTAAAAGTTTCTAGTTTAACAAAAGCTAAGTTTTTGCTGATATCGGGAAAGCCAATTGGTGAGCCTATTGCAAGAGGTGGTCCATTTGTAATGAATACTAAAGCTGAAATCTTGCAAGCTGTGCAAGATTATCATAATGGTACATTTGTAAAATAATGAAAAAAATTGAAATAGAAAAATTTGGTGGTCCTGAAGTGTTAGTGGTTAAAGATGTTGAAATCAGTAAACCAGGTCCAAAAGAAGTTCTTATAAAAAATTTATCAATTGGTCTTAATTATATTGATGTTTATCACCGAACAGGTTTGTACCCTATTCCACTTCCAAGTGGGATTGGTTTAGAAGCATGTGGGATAATTGAAGAAATAGGTTCTGAAGTAGATCTATTTAAAGTTGGTGACAGAGTTGCTCACTCTTCAATGCCAATTGGTAGTTATTCTGAAAAACAATTATTTCCTCAAGAAAAATTAGTTTTAGTTCCAGAGGGAATTTCAGATGAAATTGCATCTTGTATTATGCTTAAAGGAATTACTGCCGAATATTTATTACACAGAGCTTACCCAATTAAAAAAGGTGACAAAGTTTTATACCATGCGGCAGCTGGTGGTGTGGGTCAAATTTTATGTCAGTGGGCTAATGCATTAGGAGCTGAAGTTATTGGAACAGTTGGCTCTAAAGAAAAAGAAGCTATTGCTAAAAAAAATGGTTGCCATCATGTGATAAATTATACAGATACAAACTTTGTCGAAGAAGTAGAAAAGATTTTAGGTAAAAATGGTATTGATGTTGTCTATGACGGAGTTGGAATAAAAACATTTGATGGATCAATTGAAACATTAAAAGTAAGAGGTATGATGGTCGCTTTTGGTAACGCATCAGGCTATGTTGATACTATTGATGTTAAGAAACACATTAATGCAAAAGGTTTATTTTTTACTCGTCCATCAATTGCTCACTATACGATGACAAGAGAAGAGTTAGTAGACTCGGCAAAAAAGGTTTTTGACGCTGTACTATCTGGAAAGTTTAAAGTTGAAATTTTTAAAAAATATTCTCTTAGTGATGCAAAGAAAGCTCATGAAGAATTAGAGGGAAGATTATTAACTGGCCCTGCTGTAATAATTCCTTAATCTAAATCAACATCCATATCTGACATGTGCCATTTAAGTGCATTTGTAGATACCTGAATTTCTCTTAAAAAAACCACGATTGAAACCATCATGGATAAACAGCAAGACCCAAAGATTATTCTTGCTACAAAAATTTCATCTAAATAAAGAGCAAAAACAGTCAGTAGATTAAATAAAAGACCAAATGCAGCAAACATGATTGTCCATTTTAGTAAAACTATTCTTCCATTTAAATTAATAAATTGCTTTTTCCACTCAGGTGGAATGTGATTTTCATACACATGCTCATCATGCAGCTGCCTAATAAGCTTACTTAATGAGTGAAACCTATTGCTATAGATGTTCATAAGTAAGGGTATTGCTGGAAACATTAGCGCTGTGACTGTGTAATCTATATTCATACGAATCAGTTTGATTATGAAACTAGCCTTTGTTATTTACAAGTAAATTATTATGAAACAATTAAATTTCTTTATTGAGTTAACAAGGTTAAAAAAGCCAATTGGTTTCATGCTATTATTTTGGCCTTGCGCATGGGGTCTAACTCTTGCTTATGACTTTTCAAATGATTTAAATAATTATTTTTTTTATCTATTTTTATTTTTTTTAGGATCAGTTTTAATGAGATCTGCAGGCTGCATAGTAAATGATATTTTAGATAAAGAATTTGATAAAAAGGTAGAAAGAACAAAAAATAGGCCCTTAGCTTCTAATAAAATTTCTATAAAGTTGGCAATTATTTATGTCATCATTTTATGTTCATTAGCTTTTTTAGTTTTAATTAATTTCAATAAGTTAACAATTATTCTTGCACTCGGATCGATGCCTTTAGCTTTTACCTATCCTTTAATGAAAAGATTTACATACTGGCCTCAGCTATTTTTAGGAATAACATTTAACTATGGATTAATTTTGGGTTGGACATCAATAATAGGTCAGATAAGTATGGTT
>CAJQSF010000005.1 GCA_905612495.1 uncultured Candidatus Pelagibacter sp. | reverse complement strand
GATCAGCACTTTCTAATTTTTCTTCCATCGATACCCATTTATTTATATCTTTTTCTATTTCTGAACTATCTGGAACTTTAATCTTACCCATTATAACATCTCTTGCAAACCAAGCCTGGCAATCAAACATATTAAAAGTATGAAATTGATCTTGCATGCCTAAGTAAATTAATTTGTGATTATTTTTCCAAACAACACCTTTATATAAATTTGGTGGATACAGTCTATTCCCTGTATTTAATTTTAAGTCTTCAGATAAAAAAGGGAAATGATGAAGGTAACCTGTGCATAAAATTACGGCATCGGCTTCTTGCACATGACCATCTTTAAAAATTGCTTTATTGCCCTCAAGCCTATCTAGGTGATAAACTTCTTTCATTCCTTTTGGCCAATTAAATCCCATTGGATTATGCCTATAAGCTATTGTTACACTTTTTGCTCCATACTTATGACACTGAAGAGCTACATCTTCTGCAGAATAACTACTTCCTAAAACAACTACATTCTTATTTCTAAATTCTTCTGCATCCCTAAAATCATGAGAGTGCATTATTCTTCCAGGAAAAGCTTTCATACCAGGATATTCTGGAATGAATGGAACTGAAAAATGTCCATTAGCTACAACAACATAATCAAATATATCTGTTGAAGAAGTAGCATTTTTTTTATCGCGATAAGTAACTTCAAAATTACTGCCGTTATAAACAACATTGGTAACTGTAGTACTAAATTTTATTTTATTTTTTGAATTCCCTTTTTTAATTCTACCTAAAATATAATCATACAAAACTTCTCTAGGTGGAAATGATGGAATCGGTTTACCAAAATGTTCATCAAAAGAATAGTCAGCAAATTCTAGACATTCTTTAGGGCCATTTGACCAAAGATATCTATACATGCTATTAGGCACAGGGTCACCGTATTGATCAGATCCTGTTCTCCAACTGTAGTTCCATAATCCTCCCCAATCTTCTTGTTTATCAAAACAAACTATTTCAGGTATTTTTTCACCTTTTTTCTCAGCTTGCTCAAAAGATCTCAAGGTGGATAATCCACATGGTCCAGCCCCAATTATTGCTACTTTTGTCATCTAAATATCTCTCCCTATAGTAGATTTATAAGTGTACTTTATTCATATAATGCTAAAAATTAAAATAAAATAATATTTAATTATGAAAAAAATCATTATTATTGGAGCTGGAGCTATGGGATCAGCCTTCGCTGTACCTTGTCTTGAAAATCAAAATGATGTCACACTGGTTGGTACACATCTTGAGGATGAGCTAATAAAGGGCATTAAATCTAATAAAAACCTTCATCCTGCTTTAAACATGAAATTACCAGCAGAACTGAAAGTAGAAAAATTTGAAAAATTAAGTTCAATACTTATGGGTGGGGTTGATATAATTGTTGCAGGAGTAAGCTCTATAGGAATTGAATGGTTTGTAGAGCAAATATCAAAATATTATAAAAAAGATCTTCCAATTATATTGTTAACCAAGGGCCTAGCGATTGAAGAAAATGAATTAATAACGCTTTCAGATAAAATCAAGAAACTATTAAAAGAAAAAGGTCATACTGGAGTAAATGTTTCAGCGATTAAAGGACCATGTTTGGCTGCAGGACTAGCAAACAAGATGAGAACAGGGACAGTTATTGCAAATCCAGACATCAAAGAAACTGTGTTATTAAAAAAAATAATATCAACAGATTATTATTCAACAGAAATATCAGATGATCTAACAGGTATAGAGTTATCTGGTGCAATCAAAAATATTTATTCAATGCTGATTGGAGCGTCTGAAGGATTAAGCAACTCTAAAGCATCTAAGGAAATTCAATCTAAATATTACTTAAATACATCAGCTTCATTAATTCATAGATCAATTTCTGAAATGGTTGAATTTGTTTCTCATTATGGAGGTAGATCAGAAACAGTTTACGGTTTAGCAGGACTTGGAGATTTGTATGTCAGTGCAATAGGTGGTAGAAATAGTCAGATGGGGAAATATCTTGGAGAAGGTTATCTTTATAAAGATGCAAAAGAAAAATTTATGAAAAATATTACAGTTGAAGGCGCACAGCTTGCTTTAGAAATCGGACCAAAGATTTTGCAAGACCTTAATCCAAAACATTTTCCATTAATGTTTAGTATGCTAAACACAATTTGTGAGAATAAAAAATTAGAGATAACTTGGTAAATGATTAAAAATATTTTAATATTTGTTTTTATAGTATTAGCTATGGTCGTTACTTTAAATTTTAGTGATTATAATTTAAAAAGAGCCGTTGATGCTTGTCTTGCAGGAAGTCAAAAATTATCTAAAACCAAAATAACTGACCTCAAAGAAGCTAAAAAGTTTTGTAAAGAAGAAATTGAAAAAAATAAAAATTAGAACTTCATGCCAAAAATATTTTCAATTTATGTAAATATAATAGATAACATTTGCACCAAAGTTGGCAGATTTGTAATGTATGGTGTTTTTTTCATGATGTTTCTTTTGATACTATCTTTCGTTACGAGAAACATTATCAATTACCCTTTAATGTGGATTATAGAGATGGCTCAATTTACTCTTACTGCATATTATTTACTTGGTGGTGGTTACTCTATGATTACAGATGATCATGTTAGAATGGATTTATTCTATGGAAAGTTATCAACAAAAGGAAAAGCTAAAATGGATATTTTTACTAGTATTTTCTTGATTTTTTTCTTAGCAATTCTCCTTTATGGCTCTATTTCAAGTTTACAATATACATTAGAATATAAACAAAAACTTTTTACTGCATGGGCACCTTATGTTTGGCCAATAAAATCTTTGATGTTATTAGGTATACTCTTGATGTTATTGCAAGCTTTCTCAATGTTGATTAAAGACATCGCAAAAATTAAAAATATTAAAATATAATGTTAGCTCAATATCTAAGTTATGAATTTATTGCATTGTTCATGTTTATAACGATGTTGGCAATGATGTTTACTGGTCAAAGAGTGTTTGGTGCAATTGGGTTTGTAGCTGTTATTTCAGCATTATTGGTTTGGGGAAATGGAGCTATCGAAATGCCATATACGGCTACATGGAAACTTTTTAAATGGTATCCCATGCTTACACTTCCACTTTTTATTTACATGGGTTTTATGATTTCAGAGTCAGGTATTGCTAGTGATTTATATAAAATGTTCCATGTATTTTTTGGTGGAATAAAAGGGGGTTTAGCAATTGGCACAATGTTCATGATGGTTGGAATTTCAGCTATGAATGGATTAAGTGTTGCAGGTATGGCTATTGGAGCAACAATTGCTCTCCCTGAAATGTTAAAACGAAATTATGATAAAAGAATGATTACTGGTGTCGTTCAAGCAGGAAGTTCGTTAGGAATTTTAATACCTCCAAGTGTTGTAATGGTTCTTTATGGTATGATCGCACGTCAACCAGTAAGTAAACTTTGGCTTGCAGGACTTTTACCAGGTCTTTTAATGGCTACCTTATTCATAATTTATATTTATGTAAGATGTCGTCTTCAACCTGAATTAGGTCCAGTATTAAGCAAAGAAGAAAGAAATATTCCACTTAAAGAAAAACTAAAACTTTTAACAGCTGGAATAATTCCATTTGTAATATTTATGTCTATGACTGGATTGTTCTTAATGGGTATAGCAAGTTTAGTTGAGTGTTCTGCTGTAGGTGCTTTACTAGCAACTTTAGCATCTATATA
>CAJQSF010000004.1 GCA_905612495.1 uncultured Candidatus Pelagibacter sp. | reverse complement strand
GATGGCTGATTTTTTTTTTAGACACAAAACTAAAGGTGTATTTATTGATATTGGTTGTCATCATCCTATGATTAATAATAACACTTATCCTCTTTATAAAAGAGGCTGGAATGGGATTAACATCGATATTGATTATAGTGCAATTGATTCTTTTAATTTTTTAAGATCAAAAGATACAAATATAGAAATTGCTGTTTCAGATACTATTGGAAATTCCGATCTTTATTTTTATCACAATAGAGCTGCGAAAAACACACTTTCAAAAGAAAAAGGTTTGGATGCAAAACAGATAAGGTCAATTAAAACAACTACACTTAATAAAATAATCGAAGAAAGCATTTATAAAGATCAAAAAATTAATTTTCTAACTATTGATGTTGAGGGTTTTGAATTAAATGTTCTAAGAGGGTTTGATTTTAAAAAATATAAACCTGAATTAGTTGTTTTGGAATTAATTCAAGGGGGTATGAAAGAATTTTTTCATCAAAATATAACAAATATACAAAATTCAGATATCTATCTTTATATGATTAAACAAGATTATAAACTCGTCAATTGGATACATGATGATTTAGTATTTGTACCATTAGAGATGATATGAATAGAAAATGATATCGATTATAATTCCAACATTTAATAATTTAGATTATTTAAAAATATGCATTGATAGTATAAAAAAAAATTCATCCTATAAAAATGAAATTTTATTACATATTAATGAAGGTACAGATGGCACTTTAGATTACGCTAATAAAAACAACTTAATTTATACTCATTCAAAAATAAATAGTGGTTTGTGTATAGGCTGTAATGCAGTATCTAAAAAAAGTTCCTATGATTTAATTCTTTATGCGCATGATGACATGTACTTTTGCCCAAACTGGGATGATGTTTTAATTGATGAAGTTAAGAAATTAAATACAAATAAATTTTATTTATCATCAATTATGATAAATGCTGATCCAAAATTAACTGGTTTTCTAAATTTTAAAGCTGGTGATAATTTCTCAAATTTTGATGAAGTTAAATTATTGAATAATTATAAAAATTTGTCGTATTTTGATTTTCAAGGATCAACATGGGCTCCACACTTAATACACAAGGAGATTTGGAACGAAGTTGGTGGATTTAGTGAAGAATTTAGTCCTGGAGCTGGATCTGACCCAGATCTAAATATGAAATTATGGAAAGCTGGAGTTAGGATCTTTAAAGGATTGTGTGACTCTAAAGTTTATCATTTTGGATCTATAACCATTAGAAAGAAAAACATTCCTTCATTTAGAAAAAATATTGGCTCCAGAGCAAATAAAATTTTTTTGATAAAGTGGGGACTGTCAATTAACTTTTTTAAAAAATACTACCTACAATCAGGCACAAAATATCTTGGTCCATTAAAATCTCCTACGAAAAATTTAGATTATTTTTTAAATTTAATTAAAGTTAGATTGTCTTTTTATTATTATTATTTATTATTCGTTTCAAAGATTTTTAAATGAAGTTATTAATTAATTGTCCATTAAACTTTGGTATTAATAGTAAATTAAGTAATAAATTAGGGGGCATTGAAACTTTAAATATAGAGCTTGCAAAAAAATTTGTTTTATCGGACTTAAATATAACCTTGGCTTCAAACTGCAAAATAAAAAAAAAAATAAAGAATATTTTAAATTTACCAATTCATATAATTAAAAAAAATTCAAATAATTATCATTTTGATGTCATTATTAGCTCAAATGATTCTACAATTTTTGATTATTTTCCTCAATCAAAGAAAATATTATGGCTTCATAATCCACTTCAAATTGAAAAATCTTTTAGAAGAAAACAATTTTTTTCAATAATCAAAAATGATATTAACACTGTATTTGTTAGTGATTATTTAGATAAAATTACATCTAAGTTATATTTTTTTAAAAAAAGATTAGTAATTCCTAACTTTTTACCCAGGGTATTTACTGAAAATATTATAATAAAAAAAAGGAAACCAATTTTTGTATGGTCCGTGCAAAGAGGAAAGGGCTTAAATGATACGATTGAAATGTGGATAAAAAATATTAACACTATTCATCCTGATGCTAAATTTTATATTATGGGCATTGATAAACTACCTAATAAACTTAACACTAAGTACCTTAAATCGAAAAATATATTTCACTTAGGTCGTGTTTCTAAGAATAGATTAAGAAATATTTATATTAAATCTACGGCTATGATTTGTCTTGGCTATGATGAAACTTTTTGTTTAAATGCAATTGAAGCTAATTCTTGTGGTTTACCAGTGATCAGCTTTGGTAAGACTGCCCTTAACGAATTGGTTAAAAATAGTTATAATGGTTTTATAGTTAAAGATTTTATGGACCTTTCAAAAAAAATTACCTATTTATTAAAATCTAATAATAAAAAAAAAGTACAATTAATTAATAATTGTATAAAATATTCAAAGAAATTTTCTTTAAATACTATTTTCTATACTTGGTTGAAACTAATAAAATAATTTTTTATCAAAAATTTGATATACTCAATTTTGGCTATTTTTCTTCTATTTAGAAACTTTTTAGGGTTATGTATATTGACACTTAAAGCATCAACGGTTGAATGAATATCATATATTAATTTTTTACCTGTTTCTTTTTTAAATATTTCAATTAAATTTTCAATATTTGTTTTTTTTATTAATTGCAAATATATAGAAATCCAAAGATCGTCATCTAAAAACATATTCTTATTTTTTCTTACATATGTTTCGTAAAATCTTTCTATTTCATCTAGATATGCACAATTTATTAGAAAGCCATCTGCACATTGTGCCATATTAATACTAAATATCTTTTGTATATAGTAACTATAGTTATTTCTTTTTTTTTCAAACTCTCTTATAAAAATTTCACACATTCTTTCATCATAGTTATGATCATCATCTATTATTATAGCGCAATCAAATTCTTTAACTTCATTCAGTGCACCCATTATTTTTGTGGCTGGACCAAAGTCATTGCATCTATTTATCTGAACTAATTCTGATTTAAGTTTTTCAATTTCTGTCTCTGGTATCCTTATTCCAGGAAATCTATAATATTCATTTGGAATATTTAAAAAAATTTTATTAGGTTTTAAAGTTTGTTTTTCTATCGATTTAATAGTTTTATATATACCACCCAAACGGCTTGGTATTGTTGTAAGTGTTATACAAAAATTTGTTTTCATTTATTAAATCTTTATTTTATTTAAGGCATTGTTTTTAAATAAATTTGCTTCTTTAATATATCTTCTTACCATTTCTGTCGATTTATGGCCTGTCATTGCCATAATACTTCTTTCTTCAGCACCAGATTCTGCTGCTGATGTTGCAAAGCCTGATCTCAAACTATGCCCAGAGTAATTTTTGCTATCTATTCCAGCTAGTGTTAAATATTCTTTAATAAGTAATGCTATAGTTTGATCAGTTAATCTATTAATTGATAATTTTGAACCCTTTAAAAACCTTCTAAATATGGGACCATTGCTAATTTTAGATATTTCAATCCATTTCTTTATTGATAATACGGGGCAATATTCTGAATTTTCAAAGTAGGGTAGAGCTTTAATTGATCCCTCTCCAAATTGATCTGTTTTAGATCTCCTGATATTGATTTTTAGCCCCTCGGGTACGAAATCAAGATCATCATAGTCTAAGGAAACTATCTCGTTCCTTCTAAATCCCCCAGAAAAGCCAATTAGTATTATAGTTCTATCTCTTAATTTTTTAATTTCTTCTTTATTTTGTTGATCAATAATATTAATTATTGCTTTTAAATTATTGATTAATATAGGTTTTTTAGCTTTTTGAACGCTTCCTTTTCTTCTTTTTATACCCATAATATTTTCAATAATTGAGGGATGCTTTGTATCTAAATAATGTCCTTTTAGCTTATGTATAACTCCTATAGACACTAATCTTCTCTTTAAAGTGCTCATTTTAAAGTCTTTTGTTGATAAATGAGTTAAATAGAGTGAAACTATTTTTGGATCTGAAGGAAGTGATTTGAATGCATTTTTCACACAAAACAATTCAAAATCATTAAAATCTGAATTATAAGCCCTTACAGTATTATTTGCTTTTGAGCTTTTAAGATTTAATAATGTTTCTTCCTGAAGTTTTTTAATATCTATTTGTAACTCAGATTTAGTAGCTGGCTTTATCCGAATTACTGAAAAAGGATTTTTTATTGTCATATAACTATATTACTATTGATAACCTTTAATTATCGTTAGTAATATATTAACAGGATTGACATGTCAATACTAAAAATTTAAGATTTATTTATATGTCGAATAAAGATCTTAAAGAATTAGGAAAATTTTTTGATGATTGGAAAATTATTAATTACAACGATAGAGATGATTTTATTGAATAGATGATAAAATCAATATATTTCAATAATTTAAAAGTATATTTGCATGTAAATGATTAGAAAATTAGAGAAAAAAGATAAGGAAAATTGGGCTAAATTATACAATGGTTATGCCGATTTCTACAAAGTCCCGATGAATACGAGGGTTTTAGACACTCTTTGGGGATGGATTCACGATGAAAACCACGATGTTAGCGGACTTTGCTTTGAATTAGAGGGTAAAATTGTTGCTATTGCTCATTATAGAACAATGCCAAGACCAATTAAGGGTCAATATATTGGGTTTTTAGACGATTTGTTTGTAGAGCCAGATTTTAGAGGTCAAAAAATAGCGCAAAAGCTTATTAGTCATCTAAAATCCTTATCTAAAGCTAATAATTGGCAAGGAGTTCGTTGGATCACCCACTCTAGTAATGAACATGCAAAGAAATTATACGATAAAATAGCCAATAACACAGGTTTTGAGCTCTATGAACTTAAAGGGGACTGAGTTTCAGCTAAAAGTCTGGAATTACTTGAAGAAAATACCCAAGGGAAAAGTGAAGACTTATTTGGATGTTGCTAAAGCCATTGGAAAACCGCTAGCAGTCAGAGCGGTCGCTAATGCCATAGGTAAAAACCCCTATCCTCCTAAAATACCCTGTCATAGAGTGATCAGATCAGATGGAAGACTCGGCGGATACTCTGGAAAAGGAGGAATTCAACAAAAACGCCGTTTATTGAGATCTGAAAAAGTCTTCATAAAATAAGGTTTTTAAGCTTCTAAACCGTTTAAAAGTGTTGGTATTAAATACTTTTAACTAATTTAGTCATAATTGATACACAATTGCTTAATGCATCCTTCAAGTTGTACTGCAAATGACCTTTCAGTTAAAATAAGGTGTCCTATGGACGTTTAAACGGCATATTCTCATACTGCATTGCTCTACTTGTCAACAATAGCAGCGATTCTGGAAAGGTTAAAAAGCACCATTTTAAGGGTTTTTTAGGCCCCTATTCTACCCTCAAAGTAAAGTAAATTTAATTAAAATTAGCTATAATTTAAATAAGCATTTAATAGCAACACTTAATTAGCAATGCATTACTCTATTATAAGAATATTTGGTTTCTTAAAAATCTAAATTCCTATAATCTTAATTTTTTATCTACGGATAATTGATTTTGCTAATTTTTATGTATTATTTTAATATTTTAGTAAACATATTTTTACGTAATTTTAATACTTAACTATCTTTATTTGATATTTATCATATAATATATAAATGTTATTAAATTCAATAATTTCAATTGTTTAAATTAATTAATTAATGTATAATATTAATTATTAGTAACAATATGTTACCTATCTAAGATGATTTAATATAGGCTTCTCTTCTTGAAATATAAATACCGCTCATAATGATAATCGACAGACCTAAGAATGTCCAATTATCAGGAAAGTCACTAAAGAAGTAGTAACCTATAATGATATTGGTAAAGATCTCAAAATAGCTAAATGGCGCTAATTTAGAAGCATCCGCATATTTAAGGGATAATATGAGGAATAAGTGCCCAACACAGGCAAAAACACCTATGGAGGCCATCATGGACCACTGTGAAAGGCTTGGATTAACCCATATAAATGGGATAACACCTGAAACAGCCACTAATCCAACAACTCCAGTTAATAACAAAGTTAATAAAGGGTTATCTGAGGTGCTCAATTTACGAGTAATTATCAGGTAAAAACCATACATAACACCTGTTCCTAAGGCTGAAAAACTAGCTAAGTTAAGCTCAACAAAACCAGGTCTTATAACCACTAAAGAGCCTATAAAGCCGATGATAACAGCTGTCCATCTCCTAACACCCACCTTCTCACCCAGTAACATAGGAGAAAATGCTGTAACAATAAGGGGAGCTATAAAAGCAAGAGTTAAAGCTTTAGCTAAAGAGATAACTGATATGGCGTAAAAGAAGCTGATGTTTGCACAAAGCAAAATAAGGCCTCTTATTAACTGCAATTTTGGCTTGTCTGTCCAAACAAGCTGCTTTCTGTAGAAGAAGAACATCACAGGAAGAGTAAATACTACAGTAAAAAAATATCTAGCCCATGTGATTTGTAAAACAGGCATGTCTGCACTTAAATATTTTGCAAAACCATCCATAATTGGGAGCATTACCCAAGCTAACAAATTAAATGAGATGGCTTTCATAAGCCAATAGATACAGTTTAATTAAAGTATTTTAAAGCAAAGAATACGACAACGGGGATAGTGATAAAAGACATTACAGTGGATACAGCAATCATACTGGCCACACTATCAGTAATCTTTTTAGGTGAATAAATGGAAGCAACAAGATAATTTAAAACTGCACTGGGCATTGAGCATTGTATTAGTAATGCGCCAGCAGCAAAGCCAGAAAGATCAAAATATTTAATTAATAAAAGACCAACAATTGGGCCAAGGATTACTCTTCCAATTGAGGAAATTAATGCTTTTTTAAAAGAGAAAACTTTAAAGCGAGTTAATGCAATTCCCAAAGACATTAGAATTAGAAAAATTGTAGCATACATTAAAAGGAAGGTTGTATTTTCAATGAAAGTTGGTGTTTCAATTTTAAAATAGAGAAAAATAACAGAAATAATTATTGCATAAAAAGGTGGGTTTTTAAGAATAACATTAATATTAAATTTTCTATCAGCAAGAAAAATTCCCAAAGTGAAATGACATAAAATTATCAAAGCTGAGATTGCAGCAGCAACCCCCAATCCTTGAGAACCATAGGCAAACAAGCATATCGGTAATCCCATATTTCCAGTATTTGGCATAATAAATGGTGGAAGCTCACGTATAATATCTTTAGTTTTTAGAAAAAATAAAAAGATAACTCCAATAAAAGCAAAAGCCATAATAGCAATTAGATAGTACCAAAAATAGTTTTTAAATATTTCAAATGAAGTACCTGTACATGTTAATGAATAAATAATCATTGCTGGTGATCCAATATTCGCTGCAAAATTAGTTATAAAAGTGGTGTCAATTTTTGGGTTATTTTTTCCCAAATAATAACCAATGCCAACAACAAAAAAAACAGGAAACAATACTTCAAATAACTTTAAGTATATTTCCATTAACTATAGATTCTTATCAACGTAGGGTATTTAAGAATATTTTTATCTTTTTTGAATACAGAAAGACAATTCTTAGAATTAAGCTCATTAGTTTTATGAGTAATAATTACAATAGTAGCTTTATTATTTTTTTTATCAGGAGTTTGGATTAATCTTTTTACTGAAATT
The DNA here is from genome assembly GCA_905612495.1 of uncultured Candidatus Pelagibacter sp. GTDB lineage: Bacteria > Pseudomonadota > Alphaproteobacteria > Pelagibacterales > Pelagibacteraceae > Pelagibacter. The sequence goes on along the minus strand of CAJQSF010000004.1, from coordinate 21,874 downwards.
TTATACTTGGCTAATCTATTTGTTATTGTTGATAGAACACCAGGTTTATCTTTAACTTCAAATCTCAAATATAAAGAATTTACATAATTATCTACATTGTAACATTTAATAGATTTACGTTTATTACCAGGAATGCCAAAGGGCTTTTTAATATTACCTCTTAGAATTGAGAGTAAGTCTGATAATAAAGAAGATGAAGTGGGTCCAGGTCCTGCACCCTCACCTTGTAAAACGCTTTCACCAACTGGTTTTCCCTCAAGTATAACTGCGTTCATAACACCAGCAACATTACCTATATAAGAGTTTTTATTTACCAAACATGGGTGGACCGTTTCAAAAAGTTGATTATTAATGAGTTCAGAAATACCCAGCAATTTAATACGTAAATTTAATTGATTAGCAATTTCAATGTCCTTTAGTTCAATTTTCTCAATACCTTCCATTAAGCATTTGTGTTTTGAAATTTTGGTATTAAATGCAAGAGCAGATAAAATTCTTACTTTAGCAAACGCATCAAAACCATTTAAATCTAATTTTGGATTACCTGGTTCAGCGTAACCTAGTTTTTGAGCTTTCTTTAATACATTGGCAAAACCATCATTTGAGCTTTCCATCTCTGATAGAATATAATTTGATGTACCATTTAAAATTCCATAAACTTTAGAAATTTTGTTAGTTGCAAGACCTTCTTTAATCGTTCTAAGTATTGGAATTCCTCCGGCTACAGATGCTTCAAATTCTAAATTAACTCGATTATCTTCTGCAAGTTTACCTAAGTAATCACCATGTTTTGAAATTAGTGCTTTGTTAGGAGTAATTACATGGATTTTATTCTTTAAGGCGGTTTCAACAACTTTTTTAGATATACCATCAGATAAACCAATGGCTTCAAATAAAATATCCACTTTAATTTTACCAAATATCTCTAATGGGTTTTTATAAAATATTTTCTTATCAACTTTAAACCTTCTCTTTTTTGTAATACTTCTTGCTGATACAGCAACTACATTTATTTTTTTTCCAGTCTTAAGTTCTATATCTTTTTTTTTAGTATTAAGTTCATTTAATAAATAAATTCCAACTTGACCTAAACCAACTACAGCTATGTTTATTTGATTTTTCATTAATTGTTTATGTTGGGATAATCTGTTTTATTAGAATAGTCTTTTAGAAAAATATTGAACTCATCGAAAGTCATTGTTTTAAAATCAGTATTTTTTTTTGATGTTTTGGATATCTTCTTATTTTCTGTAGACTTTTCAATTAGATCTTTATTCCAATAAGTTGAATTTTTATTCAAAGAACAGGCTGTTAAAATAAAAATTAAAGGTATTAAAAAGTATTTCACTTCAGTCCTTTTGTTTCATTAAATCCATATTTAATATTCATGTTTTGTATGGCTTGACCAGCACCACCTTTAATTAGATTATCAATAGCTGATAAAATAATAACTCTATTTTTATACTTAGTTTTACAGATTGATATAGAGCAATTATTTGTATTAATTACGTCATTTGTACTTAGTAATGAATTTATTTTTAAGATTTTCACGAATCTACTTTTAGAATATTCATCATTTAAGGTTTTTTCTAATTTTTTAATAGTTACACCTTTATTTAGATCAACATAAATTGTACTTAATATTCCTCTAAACATTGGTGTTAGGTGGGGTGTAAAAGTAAAAAAGAATTTCTTTTTAGTGTAGCTATCAATTTCTTGTTGGATTTCAGAGTTATGTCTGTGGTAACCAACACCATATGCACTTAAAGATTCATAAAGGTTTTTATCTTTATATTTATTGTGCACTCCTCTTCCAGCACCAGAGTAGCCAGATTTAGAATCTATAATTACATTATCAGTTTTTATTAAATTTTTTTTAACTAGAGGAATAAGTGGTAAAAGTATCGATGTTGGATAACAGCCTGGACAACCAATAATATTGAATTTCTTTAATCTATCTCCATTAATTTCTGGTAATGAATAAATTGATTTTTTAATATTTTTAACTGATCTATGTTTCTGCTTGTACCATTTTAAATAGTCTGATGCTTTATTGAGTCTAAAATCAGCTGCTAAATCAATTAGCACATTGTGGTCGAGTAAATCATTTGAAATATCTTGGCTTCCACCATTTGGTAAAGCTGTAAAAATAAGATCAACGTTTTTCAAAAAAGATTTATTATATTTTATTATTTTTGGTAATCTCGCTGAACTTAATGATTTTTCATAACTAGAAATAGTTTTCCCAGCTGATGAGTTTCCACATAGATATTTGATTTTGATATCACTATGTTTAACTAATAATCTAACTAGTTGAGTACCAATATAACCAGTTGATCCAGCAACTAAAACATTAAGCTTAGGCATTATTTTACTATAGCAGTTTAGAATTAAAAAAGAATTATCTTTTCGAGAATTGGAAGCTTCTTCTAGCTTTTCTACGACCCGGTTTTTTTCTCTCGACTGATCTAGAATCTCTAGTATTCAGTTTTTCTGTCTTAAGAATGGCTCTATTATCTGCATCAAATAAAATTAAAGCTTTAGCAATACCATGGACCATTGCACCTGCTTGACCAGTGTGTCCACCACCTGCAACACTACATCTAACGTCATAATCAGTTGCTTGGTTTATAATTTCGAATGGTCTTGTAATTTGCATTTTATGACTTCCACTAGTGAAATAGTCTTGCATAGTTCTGCCATTTACATAAATTTTACCAGTACCTTTTTTTACCCAAATTTTTGCAATTGATTTTTTTCTTCTTCCCGTTGCATATTTACTATCCTTAAAATCTAATTTTATTTTAGGTTTTTTTGTAGCTGTTTTAGTTGGTGCTGTTGCTGTTTCCATATTAATTTCTAATTAAATTTTTATTGTTTAGTTTTGCTAAATCTATAAGTGTAGGATTTTGTGCTGCATGAGGATGTTCTTCACCAGCATAAATTTTAACTTTAGTTAATTGTTTTCTACCAAGTACCCCACCAGGCAACATTCTCTTAACTGCCAATTTTAATGATTCACCAGGTTTATCTTTTTCTAATAATTTTTCTGGTGTTATTTCTTTAATTCCACCAGGGTGACCAGTGTGTCTGTAATACTTTTTATCCTTGAATTTTTTACCAGTGAACTTTGCTTGCTCAACATTCTTGATTACAACAAAATCACCATCATCCATATGTGGGGTGAAAGTAGCTTTATTCTTTCCTCTGACAATCAAAGCTATTATAGAAGCCAGTCTTCCGACTACAGCATTTTTCGCATCAATTTCAAACCATTTGCTAGTTAATTCACTTTGTTTTAGAAATTTAGTCATTGTGCGAGGATTAATACTATTATTAGATATAAAGTCAATTTTATATTTAGCTTGCAATAAGTGCCGAGAATGTTATTTTAATAAAGCCGATTTGTTCCTATTGCAGGCTAAGTAATGCTAAACAGGATTATTTATACACATTTTCGGTAGGCATTTGAACTATATTGTACGCCTTGCATAAGCTTAAGTACTAAAAAGGAGTTTAAGATGAGCAAAAAAAGACAAAACCCAGAAACTATCGTTATTCACGGTGGTGATTACAGAAGTGATCCAACAACAAAAGCTGTAGCGGTTCCAATCTATAGAACAACTTCATATTTGTTTGATAGTACCGAACATGCCTCGAATCTCTTTAGCTTAAAGGAGTTCGGGAACATTTATACAAGAATTATGAACCCTACCAATGATGCCCTAGAAAAAAGGGTAGCAGCATTAGAAGGTGGTTTAGCTTGTTTAACAGTATCCTCAGGACAAACTGCATCAACATTTGCAATTCTAAATGTTGCTCAAGCTGGAGACAATATTGTTAGTTCAACCGACCTTTATGGTGGAACTATTTCTTTATTTACCCACACTTTGGGTAAACTTGGAATTGAAGTTAGGTATGCAGATCCTGCTGATCCTAAAAACTTTGAAAAAGCCATAGATGATAAGACTAGAGCTTTTTATGGAGAAACTTTACCTAATCCATATTTAAGGGTTTTTCCCATCCAAGAAGTGTCTGATATTGGAAGAAAATATAACATACCTTTAATTATGGATAATACTGCCTCCCCTATTCTCTGTAAGCCTTTAGAACATGGTGCTGCTGTAGTTGTTCACTCACTCACAAAATATATTGGCGGTCATGGAACTGTTGTAGGTGGATGTTTGGTCGATGGTGGTAATTTTGATTGGACAGCGGACCCTAAAAGACAGCCTTTATTTAATGAACCTGATGCAAGTTATGGTGGGGTTATTTGGGGTAAAGCTGTTCCAGAACTTACTGGTGCCAATGTATCATTTGTTGTCAGAGCAAGGGTTACTCTTTTGAGAGACCTTGGTTCAGCTCTAGCGCCAGATAATGCTTTTGGAATTATACAAGGACTTGAAACGGTAGCTTTAAGAATGAAACAGCATTGTTCAAATGCTGAAAAAACTGTCGAATATTTATCTAAACACAAAAATGTTGCTAGAGTAATCTATCCGACAAAATATGACGGAGAGATAGGTAAAAGAGCTAAAAAATATCTTAAGGGTGGATACGGTGGTTTAGTTGGAATAGAGCTAAAAGGTGGTATTGAAGCTGGTAAAAAATTTATTGAAGCTTTAAAAATGTTCTACCATGTAGCTAATATTGGTGACGCAAGAAGTTTGGCCATTCATCCAGGGTCAACTACTCACAGTCAATTAAATGAGAAAGAACTATTAGCGGCTGGTGTGACACCAGGGTATGTAAGGTTGGCGATAGGTATAGAGCATATAGATGATATCATTGATGACCTAGAGCAAGCACTCAATAGAGCCTCAGATAATATTGAAAATATTAAAAAAGCTAAAGCCGTCGGTTAGAATTTTTATATAAAATCATAAGATATGTGGTCAAAACAAAAATTGACCCTAACTGGTGTAGTGATGCATATTTAATCTCTACACCAGAAATTAAAGTTACAATTCCTAAAAAAACTTGAAGCAAAATTGCTAAATCAAATAATATAACATTTTTAATATTAGATTTATTTTTTATAAAAAAATAATTTAAAATCAAAATAAAGAATAAAAGTAAATAAGCTGTAAAACGATGTAAAAATTGAATTATAGATACATTGTAAAATAATTGAGTGCTTAATAAGTCTAAATAACTAACATCACCAGGGAAAAAACTACCATTCATATCGGGCCATGAATTATAAATAAGACCTCCATCTAAGCCTGATAAAAAAGCACCCAATATAATTTGTAAAACAATCAGTATAAGAATAAATAATAAGAGCTTGCTTGGCAATTTAAATTGAAATTTCTTAATTATATAAACATTCAAAATAAACCAAAAAATTAAACATAGAATAAATAGTGCTAAAGATAAGTGTATACTTAACCTAAAGTGGCTAACATCATTGTTTTGGATTAATCCACTAGAAACCATATACCAACCAATAAATCCTTGAAGGCACACAAGGAAAAATATCCAATAATATTTATTTGAATAATGTTGGGTATTTTTAAAATATAGACTAAATAAAATTAAAGGTATCAAGGTAAATAATCCAACAAATCTTGCTAATAATCTATGAGCGTATTCCCAATAAAAAATCACCTTAAACTCATTTAGAGACATACCATAATTTATGTTTTGATATTCTGGAATTTTTTTATATTCAGAGAAATAAAAATTCCACTCATTAATAGTTAGAGGTGGAAGTATTCCTGTAAAGAGTTCCCAAGCAGTAATAGATAAACCTGAGTCAGTTAGTCTAGTAAGTCCACCAACAGCTACCATAAGAATAATTAATAAAAATAATGTTATTAACCATAATTTTAAATATTTAATATAGGTGTCGCTATTTACAAACATAAATTAAACTTATAATAATTACTTTAATAACCAATTGATTAAATGTCGCCTATAAATAAAAAAAAATTAAATTTAATAAGAATTAAGCTAGATAGGCTCGATACTGAGTTGCTTAAATTGTTAAAAAAAAGATCTAATTTAGTAAACGATGTATTAAAGGTAAAAATTCATAAAAAAGAAATCATCGATCAAAAAAGAATAAACTTCATACTTAAAAAAATTAAAAAAAAATCAATACAGTTAAAAATTGATCCAAAAATCACAAACAGAATATGGAAAAATATGATTTGGTCTTTTATTGATTATGAAAAAAGAAATTTTAGAAAAAAATAATACTATTTACTGTGTGGGGGTAATTTTTTCTCTACAAACATCTCGTGCTTTCTTGTAGCAGGATTATATTTTTTAGCTGAAAGTTTAACTTTGGCTTTTTCTCCACCAGCTGGTTTTTTAACATAATAAAAATATGGACTATCAGGTTTAGCCTCAGGTACTAATCTAACTTTAACGTGTGTTTTTTTTGCCATATTATTTTAAGTTTTTTATTTGTTTTATTAAGTCTGAAATCTTCTTAAGTTTTTTTTTTATACTATAATCAGCATTTATAGAATTATTTGGTAATTCGTCAAGTTTTAAAGATTTATCAGAATTAAGAACTTTTTTAACACCAATAATTGTCATTCCTTGATCTTTAAGTAGATATTTAATTTTTTTTAAAACCTCTATTGTATCATTGTTATAATATCTTCTATTACCATTTAAAATTTTTGGCTTAATTTGTTTAAATTCTTTCTCCCAGAAACGAATGGTATGAGTATTCAGGGTTCCTTTTTTATTATTTACAAGATTAAGAATTTTAGCCACCTCCCCTATAGATTTATAAGCGTTATTATCTTTATGAATCATTCTTAGAATTTACCAAATCTTTAAATTCTTTAGAAGCTTTAAATAAAACAACATCTCTGTCAGATATAGTTTTTTGTTCTTTAGTTTTGGGGTTTCTACCAATTCTACTTTTTTTTGAACGTATTGAAAATGTACCAAATTTTGATAATTTTAGTTTTTTTTCATTTTTTAAATTTTCTACTATTGTACTTAAGAAATCATCAATAAGATTTTCAGATATATTTTTAGAAAAACCAATTTGCATATAAATAGAGTTTATTAAGTCTTTTTTGGTTAAATTAACTCTAGTCATTAATATATATTATTTCTTATTTTTTCTATTAAATCACCACTTACTGTTTTTGTACAAACACTCAATGAGTTAGAAAACCCAATATAATCAGTCCCACCATGACTTTTAATAACAGGATGGTCTAAGCCAATAAATATAGCTCCATTATACAATCTGGGGTCTAATCTTGCTTTAAATTTTTTTAAATTTGAAATATTTAATAAAGATGAGATTTTACCAATTATACTACCTGTCATTGCTTTTTTTAGTTCACTTGTAATAAAATTTGCAGTTCCTTCTGCGGTCTTTAAAGCAATATTTCCAGTAAAGCCATCTGCAACAATAACATTTACATCTCCATTCATTAATTGATTGCCTTCAATGTAGCCTTTAAATTCAAAATCCTGATTTTGTCTTTGGTTTAATTTTTGATAAGTTTCTTTTATAATTTCATTACCTTTGAGTTCTTCAGACCCAATATTTAATAAAGCAACTTTTGCATTATAATGTGGGTATAAAGATCTAAATAATGAGGATCCCATTATTGAAAAATCAATTAAATTTTTTGGGCTGCATTCAATATTGGCACCCAAATCTAAAACAACACTCATTCCTTTTTTGTTTGGCCATAAAGCAGATAAAGCTGGTTTATCAATATTTTCGATCATCTTAAGATTAAGTTTTGATATAACCAATAAAGCTCCTGTATTTCCTGCAGAAATTACTACATCAGATTTTTTTTCTTTAACACTTTGAATGGCTAACCACATACTAGTATTTTTTCCACGCTTAGCACCTTCTAGTGGACTATCCGTGCCCTTAACAATGTCCACTGTATGAATTATTTCAAAAGAAGTATTAAACAAATCACTTTTAATATGAGGAAGGATTTTATCTTTATCTCCAAAAATTTGGTAAAAAGAATTTTTATTATTTTTAAAATGATGATGTATACCGTCAATAACTTTTTTTGGTGAGCCATCGCCACCCATTGCATCCACTGCAATTTTGATTATTTTATTCATTTAAAATTTTGGTGTTTATTCCTTAGGGTCTAAAACTTGTCTTCCTCTGTACATTCCAGTTTTAAGGTCAAGATGATGAGGTAGTCTGTATTCACCACTTTTTTTGTCCTCGACAATGTTCTTTGTTGAGAACTTCATATTCTGAGCTCTTCTCATTCCAGTTCTTGACGGGGATTGTTTACGTTTTGGTACAGCCATAAAATTATTGTTTAATTACACCTTTTATATGAGAATTTAAAGTATTATTTATTAAATTTAACCTATATTTCTCAAAATAATCTACTAAATAATCAGCATTTATAGCATTATCTAAAAATTTCTCTAAAAGAACAGTCCTCGATTCTTTTGATAGATCGTCCCAATCATGAATTTTATCAATCATTCCATAAAATAAATTTAAATACTCTTTCATTTTCTTATTAATTGATTGATCACCATAACCAATTTCTCTGATACTCAATTCAACTTGTCTAAAAACAAAATCATAAATATCCTGTAGGAGCTTTTTGTCGTTGTTTTCTTTGTAGATTTTTAAAAAAAAAGCAAAATGTAGTAGAAAAAAAAGTAATCTATCTGAAAATGTGTCTTGATTTTTAAAATCTTTATATAGTTCTTTATTTCTAGTTAATTTAACTAAATTATTATAGATATTAATGTAATTATTGTTCATGAATAAATTTATAATTATAATTTTATATTTTTTTATTACAAATTGTACTTTAAATAAAGTTGTAAAACATCACGGTGTACATTTTTTAGATATTAAATATAAACAATTAACTGTTAATCAATCTAATATTAACGATATTACCAATCTATTGGGGCCTCCATTGACAAAAAGTGCCTTTGACAATAATGTTTTAATTTATATAGAAAAAAAAACATCCAGTACAAAATTAACTAAACTCGGCAAACAAATATTATTAACAAATAATGTTCTTGTTCTGGAATTAGACAATACAGGCATCCTGGTAAATAAAAAACTCTACACAAAAGAGGATATGTCTAAAATAAATTTTAATAAACAAGTAACAGTTACAAGCTATGATCGAAAAGAAGATTTTATATACTCGTTTTTGTCCAGTGTAAGACAAAAAGTGAACGATCCTCTTGGTAAAAAAAGAATAAAAAATAAATAATTTTACCCTGCAATTACCGCCAACAACAACAATGCAACAATATTTGTAATTTTAATCATTGGGTTTACAGCAGGACCAGCCGTATCTTTATAGGGGTCTCCAACAGTATCACCAGTGACGGCAGCTTTATGTGCTTCGGAACCTTTTCCACCATGATTACCATCTTCAATATATTTTTTAGCATTATCCCATGCTCCACCACCAGCCGTCATTGAAACAGCTACGAATAAACCCGTAATAATAACACCCAACAACATCGCTCCTACAGCAGCTAATGCTGCAACTTGTCCTCCAATTAAAAGTATTACAAAATAAAGAATGATCGGAGAAAGCACAGGCAATAATGAAGGAATAACCATTTCCTTAATTGCTGCTTGAGTTAATAAGTCTACAAGTCTAGCATAATCAGGTTTTTGTTTGCCTTTCATTATACCAGGATACTTTTTAAACTGCCTTCTTACTTCAACAACAACAGCACCACCAGCTCTTCCTACTGCTTGCATTCCCATTGATCCAAATAAATATGGTAGCATTCCACCAATTAATAAACCAACAACAACATAAGGGTTAGATAAATCAAAAGTAACAACTATTCCTTCTAATTTTGAACCTGCAACTCCAGAGAAATGCTTAATATCCTCAACGTAAGCTGCAAATAAAACTAACGCCCCTAACCCAGCTGAGCCAATTGCGTAACCTTTAGTAACTGCTTTAGTTGTGTTACCAACAGCGTCTAATGCGTCGGTAGTTTTTCTTACACTGTTTGGTAATTTAGCCATTTCTGCAATACCACCAGCATTATCAGTCACTGGACCATATGCATCAAGAGCAACAACCATTCCAGCTAACGCTAGCATTGTAGTAACAGAAATTGCAATACCATAAAGACCAGCAATTGAATTTGTTGCTAAAATTCCTCCAACAATAATTAATGCAGGGATCGCTGTAGCTTCCATAGAAACAGCTAATCCTTGGATAACATTTGTTCCATGTCCTGTTGTAGATGATTTTGCAATACTTCTTACTGGTCTGTATTCAGTTCCAGTATAATATTCAGTAATCCATATTAATAAACCAGTGATAATTAAACCAATTACTCCACAATAATATAAACTCATACCAGTAAAGGTTTTATCATTAACAGTATATTCACTTGCAAAACCAATTACATAATCAGTTACTGGGTATAAAATTAATAATGAAGAAACAGCAGAAACAACAAATCCTTTATATAAAGCATTCATAACATTTTTACTTTTTCCAAGTTTAACAAAAAAAGTACCTAGAATTGATGTTAAAATACATGCACCACCAATTGTTAAAGGGTAGATCATCATATTCATATCACCTACAAAAAATATCGAAGATAAAACCATTGTTGCAACAATAGTTACTGCGTAAGTTTCAAATAAGTCTGCAGCCATTCCAGCACAGTCACCAACATTGTCACCAACATTGTCAGCTATTACTGCTGGGTTTCTAGGATCATCCTCGGGTATTCCTGCTTCGACCTTCCCAACTAGATCAGCACCAACATCAGCTCCTTTTGTAAAAATTCCACCACCTAACCTTGCAAAAATTGATATTAGCGAAGCACCAAAGCCTAATGCAACAAGCGCATTAACAACTTCTCTATCATCAATTCCCATCCTTAATAAAATATAATAATAAACAGCTATGGCTAAAAGAGCTAAACCCGCAACAAGCATTCCAGTTACAGCACCAGATTTAAAAGCAACAGCAAGTCCGCTTGCTAAACCTTTTCTTGAAGCTTCTGCAGTTCTAACATTAGCTTGAACAGAAACTAACATTCCAACGTAACCTGCTATTCCAGATAATGTTGCTCCAATAAAATAACCAAGACCAACTAATGGACTAAACACCAAGCAAATAATAACCAAAACAACAACTCCAACCACGGCAATTGTTTTATATTGTCTTGCTAGGTAAGCTTTAGCACCAATTTGGATTGCAGATGCAATTTCTTGCATTTTTGCATTTCCAGCACTTGAATTGAGAATATTTCGACCAGTAAAGAAACCATAAACGATTGCAAGTAATCCTGCGGCTATGGTGTAAAGTAATATTGTTTCTATAAGTATGTTCATGATGCCTTTTTAGTTGGTTGGTTGTTAAAAATTTTTAGTTTAAAGTCCGGACAATACAAAAAAAGCAATAAAAGGCAATATTTAACTTACTAAAACCTGTGAAAATAACCTTTGTTTTTGGGGCTAATTTGCACGTTTTTATCATCGACAATGGATGATTTATTAACATGGCTTTGGATTGAGCCAATTTTAGTGATCTTAACTCTACAATTAGAAGCTATTTTTTTTATGATTCTCATTTTGTTTTTTGGAGCTGTAAATAAGACCTGATAATCATCACCATTAGAAACATAATTAATTTTAGATAGCTTTTTAAGGTCAATTATCTTTTTAAGATTATTTGAAATTGGAATTTCATCTAAAAAAAGCTTGTAAGACAATTTTTGATTATTAATCATTTTATCAAGGTCAGCTAATAATCCGTCAGAGATATCAATTGAAGTATTTGCAAATTTATTAATTTGGTCTGATAATTTTAGTTGAATATTTGGCATAAAGTATTGATTAATAAAATAACTTTTTAATCGTTGATTAAGTTTAAGTTTATTTTTTAAAACTAATAAACCTAAGTAACTATCTCCTAAATTTCCAGAAACATAAATATCATCATTAATTTTGGCTTTATTTCTGTAAACTATGTTATTAGCAAAACCAATTGAAGTAATTGTAAAGCTTAGCTTGTTAGAAAAAACAGTGTCTCCACCACTTAAAAATATCTTATATTTATTTTGTTCTTGATTAAGAGATTTGCTAATTTTTGATAAATTTGATTTAGAAAAACTTTTTTTATTACCTGATCCAGAAATAAAATAATACTTAGGTTTGACACCTTTGCAAATAAGATCTGATATTGATGATCTAATTATTTTTTTAATAACTAAATCTGGTTTTTTAAAATCAATAAAATGATTACCTTCTGTATATGTGTCAACTGAAACAACTAATTTATTTTTTTTATCAAAAAAAACATCATCATTTAAATTTAGAGCACTAGGAGATTTTTTAGAAAGTTTTTGAAAATAATTTTTTATTAATTCAAATTCATGCATTGGTAGTTCTTATCTTTTTAGCTATCTTATCTAATATTGCATTCAAATATTTAGTTTGCCCATCTTCTAAAAAAAAATTTGATGCATCAAGATATTCTTTAATAATTATTTTTGTAGAGACTTTTGGTTTATATAAAAATTCAAATATGGCTGATTTGACAATTACTTGAAAAACTTTATCTAAGTTAGTTAGCTGAATGTCTTCACTTAAATATTTTTTAACCTCTTCTTTGATAACTTCATCTCTTTCTATTGTGCCTAAAACAACATCTTTAATAAACTTTTTAAATCTATGCTTAGGAAAAGTTAAATCTGTGTCATTATTAAAAAAATTACCATATAATTTTTGGATTATTATAACTCTTGGACTTTGGTTGGGATTGTATGGTGTTCTCATTTTTATTGTGACAAGACAGATATAATAGCGTGTGCTGCTTCTCTCCCCTTATTTTTCCTAACTATAGCTTGGCGCATAGTTATACAGGTAATAATTCCATTACCGATAGGTTTTTTACTTTCTATTGATAGTTTCATTATCGCATCTGTCGCGGCATGAGAAATAAAATCGAAATGTGGTGTTTGGCCTTTTATAACACAACCAAGAGCCAAAAAAGCATCGTATTTATTAATATTTTTTGCAATTGTCACGGGTATTTCAAAAACGCCTGGAACACAGATGACTTTTATTAAACTAGACTTTGGTAAAACAGCCTTAGCACTTTTTAGTAAGCCATTAGAAATGTCTTTATAATAATCAGCAGTAACTATCAAAAAATTTTTTTTCATTAAATAATTTCCTGTTTAGTAATCTTTATATCATAACCCTCTAAACCAATAACTTTTTTAAGAGATTTAGTAATCAATATCATATTTTTAATCTTTAAATCTTTAATTATTTGAGCACCAATACCATAATTTCTTATAAGTTTATCATTTCCCTTTTTATAAAAATCTTTATTTTTATAATCCTTAAGAGTCTGTGTTACCGATCTTAAGTTCGTATCTTTTATAAATACCAAGACACAATTGTTGAATTTTTTAAAATAATTTAAAGTTTTATTAAATGAATTTGGTAATTGCTGATTGATTAAATAATTTTGAACTACATTTGATGAAATCACTCTAACTCTTGGCACTATACCTTTTTTAATATTTCCTTTAATTAATGCGAAATGTTCAGATCCATCTAAAAGATTTTCATAAATTCTAATTTTATATTTTTGATTTTTAACCTCAATATCAGATTGTTTTTTTAATTTAATTAATTTTTCTTTTTTTAGTCTGTAGGCAATAAGATCTTCAATTTTACCAATTTTCAAATCATGTTTTTTAGCAAAATTAAATAAATCTTGACCTTTGGCCATAGTTCCATCTTCATTCATTATTTCACAAATAACTGCTGAATTATTTTTTTTTGCAAGTTTTGAGATATCTACGGAAGCCTCTGTATGACCAGCCCTAACAAGAACACCACCATCCTTAGCAATAATTGGAAAAATGTGACCTGGTGATACAATTTCTTTTTTATTTACATTTTTCTTTGATGCAATTTTAATTGTTTTGGCTCTATCCTTCGCAGATATTCCTGTCGTAATTCCTTTTTTAGCTTCAATCGATACAGTAAATGCAGTTTTGTTTCTTGATTGATTTACTGGAGACATTAAAGACAAATTTAGCCTCTTGGCTTGAACACTGTCGACAGCTAAACATATTAATCCACGACCAAACTTCGCCATAAAATTTATATTTTTAGCATTTGAATCTGTTGTTGAGATTATTAAATCACCTTCATTTTCTCTTTTTTCATCATCAACTAAGATGAACATGCCACCTTTCTTTGCAATATTAATAATACTTTCTATTGATGTGTAATTATTTTTTTTCATTAAAATAATTTCTAACGTATTTAGATAGGATATCTATCTCTATATTAACTAGATTACTCTTCTTTAATGTAGATAAATTTGTAAGCTTGAACGTATGTGGAATAACCCATATTTGAAAACCTTTTTTTGTTAACTTAGAAATTGTTAGGGAAATACCATTTATACAAACTGATGCCTTTTCAATTACGTTTATTCTCTCCTTCTTAACAATTTCAAATTCAAATAAGTAGGATTTATCAATAATCTTAATATTTGAAATTTTTCCCACAGTATCAATGTGTCCTTGACAAATATGACCTGATATATTTTGTCCATACTTTAGAGGTAATTCTAGGTTAATTCTATCTTTAACTTTTAAAAATTTAAATTTTGATCTTTTTACCGTTTCATCTGAAAGGTAAAATTCCATTATTTTTCCTGAAATAGTTATTAAGGTTAAACAGACACCATCGCATGAAACTGAAATTCCTATATCCTTTTTGGTTAATTTTAAATCTGATTTTACGAAAATATTAATTCCCTTAGGTCTTTTTTCAAAATTTATAATAACTCCTTGATTAAATATTATTCCATTAAACATATTAATTTCTATAAAGTGTAATTGAATCTTTTCCTAATTGTGTATTAATCTTTTTTTTATCTTTATATTTTTGTGACAGATCTTTAAAGCAGTTAAAGACTTTGTAAGCTACTAATTTTGATAACTTTTTTGGACTTCTAAATAGATAAAATTCATTGAATAATTTCTTTTTTATAAGATATTTAGTTAAATTATTGCCACCCTCAACAAGTAGGTTTCTACATCCCAAAATATAAAGTTTTTTAAGAATTGACTTAATGTTAAAATCTTGATTTTTTAATAAATCAGACCTTATTAGCTGAATGCCCTTCTTTTTAAATATTGAAACTTTTGACTTATCAGCTTTATTATAAAAAATAATAGTATTATCTTTATTGGCAGTCCTAAAAATATAGGAGCTTATTTTCATCTCTAAATTGTTATCTAAGATAATTCTTTTAGGTGAAAATTTATGTTGACCATCAAGTCTACAATTTAGTTTAGGGTTATCTTCGTTCAAAGTTTTATAAGAGATCATCAATGAATCATTTTTATATCTTAAAAGATGTGTCAATTTATCTGAGTAAATATCGGTAATCCTTTTTGTCCCCTTGCTATAAATCAAATCATTTCTTGAAACGGCAATTTTACCAGTAACGTAAGGTGTTTTATTTTTCCTATTAAAAAAATATGGCTTATAAAAATTATTTACTTCTTTATTAAGTAAACCTTTTTTTACAATAATGTTTTTGGACTTTAAAATTTTAAAACTTTTTCCTTTAACTTTCTTATCAACATCTTCTACTGAATAAATAATTTTTTTTATTTTGTTTTTAATAATTTCTTTAGTGCAGGGTGGTGTTTTTCCATAGTGATTACATGGCTCTAGTGTTACGTACATTGTTGAACCATGTAAAATTTCATTAGAATTATTAATTGCATTATATTCAGCATGAGGTCTACCATTATAGCTAGTTTGCCCTATAGAAATAATCTCATCATTTTTAACAATGACACATCCAACTGAAGGATTTTCACCTGTAAGACCGTGACGACTACTTGCTAATGTTAAAGCAAGACTCATGTATTTTTTGTCTTTTTTTGAAAATTTATCTTTTCTTGTAGACATCTAATTTGTCCACGAATTGTACAAAGTCTTTTTCTTCTCTAAAATTTCTGTAAACAGATGCAAACCTTACATAAGCAACAGGATCCAGCTCTTTTAGTCCTTCCATAACCATGGTTCCAATAATGCTAGATGAAATTTCACTCTGACCAAGTTCTTCTAAGGCTCTTGTGGTTTTGCTTATAAATTTTTCAGCAGTTTCTGTATCTATTGGTCTCTTCTTTAACGCTATGTAAATAGATTTAGATAGTTTATCTCTATCAAAAGATGATTTTCTTCCATTCTTTTTAACTACCATTATTTCTCTAAATTGAACTCTTTCAAAGGTAGTAAACCTTGCTCCACATACACACAATCTTCTTCTTCTTATTGCAGTTCCATCTTCTGTGGGTCTAGAATCAACAACTGATGTTTCGCCTTTTTTACAAATTGAACAAATCATTTATTTTAAGTTTTTATAAATTGGAAAAAAAGATGTGAGTTCTATAACTTCATTTCTAACTTCTTCTTCAATCTTACTATTATCTTTGAGATTCTCAGATAAACCTTTTACTACCTTGGTAATTAATTCTCCTACTTTTTCAAACTCTTTTAAACCAAAGCCCCTAGTAGTTGCTGCTTGAGTCCCAAGTCTTATACCTGAAGTAATCATTGGTTTTTCTGAGTCAAATGGAATCCCATTCTTATTACAAGTAATATAGGCTCTTGAAAGGCTTTCGGCTGCCAAATTACCTTTAACATTAAAAGGTCTCAGATCAACCAACATTAAGTGTGTGTCTGTTCCACCAGAATAAATTTTAAATCCATTGTTTTTAAGTGTCTCTGATAATATCTTTGCATTGTCTAAAACAGATTTGATGTAATCTTTAAAATCAGGTCTTAATGCTTCTAAAAATCCTGCAGCCTTAGCTGCAATTACATGCATCAATGGTCCACCTTGATAACCAGGGAATACTGCTGTGTTAAATTTTTTTGAAAGATCTTCATGATTAGTTAAAATAATTCCACCTCTTGCACTTCTAAACACTTTATGAGTTGTTGATGTAACAACGTGAGCATATTCACAAGGATTAGGATAACCCTTACCAGCAACTAAACCAGAAAAATGAGCCATATCTACCATAAGATATGCTCCTACTTTATCAGCAATCTCTCTGAATCTCTTAAAGTCAATTACTCTTGAATAAGCACTTCCACCACAAATTATAAGTTTTGGTTTGTGTTCTAATGCAAGTTTTTCAACATTATCATAATCAATAAGTTCTGATTGTTTATCGACATCATATCCAATTGGATTAAACCATTTACCTGACATTGAAATTTTTAAACCATGTGTAATATGTCCACCAGAATTTAGACTCATTCCCATAAATGTATCACCTGGATTTAATAGTGCTAAAAATACAGCTCCATTCGCTTGAGCCCCAGAGTGAGGTTGTGCATTAGCAAATTTACAATCAAACAACTTTTTTAATCTTTCGATAGCTAGGTTTTCTGCAACATCAACATGCTCACAACCATTATAATATCTTTTCCCAGGATAACCTTCGGCATACTTATTTGTTAAAACAGAACCTTGAGCTTCTAAAACTGCTTGTGAAACAATATTCTCAGAAGCAATTAATTCAATATGCTGTTGTTGTCTTTTTAATTCGTCACTTATAGCTTTATATAACTCGGGGTCTGTCTTTGATAAACCATCTTCAAAAAAACTTTGATATTGATCATTTAAATAATTTTTCTCACTAGACATAATTAAATTTTTTTAATTCTTTTTAAGTGTCTTCCACCTTCAAATTTTGTATTCAAAAAAACACTGACACAATTTAAAGCATTTTTTTCTGAAAGTAGTCTTGAACCTAATGTAATGATATTTGCATCGTTATGCAATCTTGATAATTTTGTAGATTTCAAATTAAAACATTGTGCAGCACGTATATTTTTATGTCTATTTGCCGCAATATTCATACCCATGCCAGACCCACAAATTAATATACCAGCATGATTATTATTAGTTTTAACTTTTTTAGCTACTTTGTGAGCATAATCTGGATAATCAACCTTATCACTGTTAAAAGGACCTAAGTCTGTATATTTAATTTTTTTTTTATCTAAATGAAGTTTAATATTTTCTTTTAATTTATAACCAGCATGATCAGATGATAAAAATATTTTTTTCAAACTAGTTAAATTTATAATCCAAGACACATGCAACCAAGTGAATTCTATTTTCTTCACCACCATTAAAAGCATTGTGGTATTTCGTGTTATTAGTAATCCAAACAGATCCATCTGCTGGCATATGTTTTGCTACATGATCTACTACCATGATAGCACCTGGATTAGTGATTATTGGAATATGTAACCTTGGTTCTGGATCTCTATGCCAACTCAAAGTTGATCTTGGTTCTTTTAACAAAATTCTAACTCTACCTAATTTATATTTTGAAGAAAGAACATCAAAGACTTCTTTAAAATAAGTATTTTCATAATCTTTTATAAACTCAGAATAGGCAGATTCATCAACTGTGACATCTCTCGAAACTTCTTTGCCTGACTTGTCTGGCTTAGTCCAATAAACACCTCTAGCCTTACTTCCCTTTACAGAATCTGGATCGCCAGGTATTTGTGTTAGAGAAATAGCACCAAAGTGAGCTATACCCCCACCATCATCAAATTTTTTGGTTTGAACAATCTGATTGTACGATTCTTGTAATTTATTAATATCGAATTTAATATTTTGCTTTTGAAAGTCGCTAAAATCTAAAATTTTTTCTTCTTTTTTTAGATCTATGTTTACAATATTTTTATTATCTATACTCATGCAGATTGTTTTTTACCCAATTTAATATATATTTGTATAATACATTTGTCGCATTTTAAAAATAAATTTAAAAACATGATTACAGGTAATTATCCTAACTTAAGACTAAGAAGAAGTCGAAAAAACGATTGGTCTAGAAGGTTAATTCAAGAGAATAGCCTTTCAGCAAGTGATTTTATACTACCTATATTTTTAATAGATGGGAAAAATACAAAACAAGCAATCAAAACAATGCCTGATGTCTATAGATACACAATTGATAAACTTGGTGTCATTGTTGATAGAGCAATCAAGAATAAGATACCTATGGTTGCATTGTTCCCTTTTACGAAAAAAACAATAAAAAATGAGATTGGAACAGAAGCCTTAAATAAGAACAACCTTGTTTGTAAGGCTATTCAATATATTAAAAAAAGATACAAAAATGAAATTGGTATTATGTGTGATGTGGCTTTAGACCCCTACACTTCACATGGGCATGATGGATTATTAAAATCAGGTCACGTTTTAAATGATGAAACTATTGAAATCTTAATAAATCAATCTTTACTGCAAGCTGAAATTGGTTGTGATGTGTTAGCACCCTCAGACATGATGGATGGAAGAATTGGAAAAATAAGAAAGGCATTAGATAAAGAGGGTCACGAAATGGTTCAAATACTTTCTTATGCAGTTAAATATGCCTCAAGTTTTTATGACCCCTTCAGAGATGCCGTTGGTTCAAAAGGTTTGCTGAAAGGTAATAAAAAAAACTATCAAATGGATTTTAGAAATAGCAATGAAGCTATAAGAGAGGTTGCACTAGACATCAAAGAAGGTGCAGATATGGTTATGGTTAAACCAGGAATGCCCTATCTAGATGTAATTAAAACTGTCAAAGATAACTTTAAAATTCCAGTATTAGCATACCAGGTATCTGGTGAATACAGTCTTCTTAGCAACGGTATCCAAAAAGGTTTAATTGATAAAAACTCTGTTCTAGAAAGCTTGATTGCGTTCAAAAGAGCCGGAGCGAGCGCTATTGTGAGTTATTACGCTGATAGAATAAATAACTTAATAAAGTAAATCATTTTAAAAGATTAACAAAATGGGTTCTAGAGTTTGGTAAATTAAGATTATTAGGCTTTAAGATACTTTTTTCAAGATAATCAGTAACGAGCTTTAAGCCTTTAAGTAAACTTTTTAAATCAACATTGTCATAATTTTTTTCTATTAAAAAATTTGGAATAATCTTTTTTTCTGTTGATGATTTTACAAAATAATTAATTTTGTCATCTACGACTTCTTGTTCAACTATATTTTTTAATTCAAGGTCATAACCTAATAATTTAAGTAGCTCTAATTCCCAAAAAATATATTCCTGTATCCAGTAATCGGAAGCCAATATATGAAAAAAATTATCTATTAAGATAAATATTTCTTTATTAGATTGAGCTTCAGCTGTAAGAAGTTTTATCAAATGCATAGCAGAAGAGATGCAGGATAATTTTTGATTTTCATCAAAGTAAAGTGGAGTTAAAGCTTTTAAAATTTCTATTTTAAAATACCCAATTCTAGTGGGACTTTTCGTATTATAATTTACGTAGATTTTATTGCCTATTTGAAGGTAATTTTTTATTTTCTTTGACGTTCCACCAAAGATTATTCCCGATATCTTTCCATGATTTTCTGTAAAAACTTCAGCAATTATTGAGTTTTCACTATATCGGTTTTTAGAAATTAAATACGCACTATCATCCCAATTCATTTTTTCAGAACACTTTCAAGACATAGAGATGCAGCATTTTGTTGTGCATCTTTTTTTGAGGCACCCTGAGCAGTGAAAAATTTAGTGTCTTTTAATTTAACAGCAACTTTAAATAATGGTTTATGTCGAGGACCTGTATTAGATATTAATTTATAAATAGGTAAAACTTTAAAGACTTTCAAAGAGTATTCTTGAAGTTTTGTTTTAGCATCAATCTGAGTTACAACACTAGCTGTAATATGCTCACTCCATAGATTAAGAATAAATTTTTCAGTAAAAATTAAACCCTTATCAAGATAAATTGCACCAATTAATGCCTCTAAGCTGTCAGCAATAATCTTATCTTCAATTACAATTTTTCTACTTTTGGGATTAAAAACTAAAATATATTTTTCTAATTCTATTTTTTTTGCAATTTCTAAGCATTTTCTTTTATTCACTAATGATGCAAACTTTTTATCTAATATTCCCTCCTTTTCTTCTGGATAAATTTCTAATAATTTTTTTGCAATAATTAGTCCTAAAACTCTATCTCCCAAGAATTCAAACTTCTCGTTGTTATTTTTTGAGTCATAACTTTTATGAGTTAAGCTTTTTATTAAAATTTTGGAGTCTTCAAACTTAAGCTTTAATTTCTTTTCAAGATTTGTAGAGCTTATTTTCATTAATTAATTTTCTTAAAAAATCTGTCAAATCTAATTGTTTTATGCCATTTCCAGAAAGAAAAAATGCTACCAATTCTAAAATCAGATGAAAAAAAAATAAATTGGGCCTTACCAACTAAATTATCTTCATGAACATAACCTACACTAGTTAAATATCTACTATCTTTCGAGCAATCTCTATTATCCCCTAAAAAAAAATAGTGACTTTCTGGAACGTTAAAAACATCAGAATTTTGAAAACTATAGTTTTTTAAATATACTGTATTGTGGATTTTTCCATTAGGAAGTTTTTCCTCAAATGTATTAACCTCAATGGTTTGGTTGCCACAATAAATAATATCAGTTTTAGAAATCTTAGATTTAAGTATTTGATTATTATTCAAAAATATATCACCACTAATAAATTGAATACTGTCCCCTGGTAAGCCTACTAGTCTTTTAATATAATCAGTTCTATTATCTGCTGGAGTCTTAAAAACTATCACATCCCCAGTTTCTGGTGATTTTGAGATGATTCTACCCTTAATGATTGGTGGGCTAAATGGAAAGGAGTGCTTGCTATATCCATATGAATACTTTGTAACAAATAATCTGTCTCCAATTAACAAAGTTGGCTCCATTGAGGATGAGGGGATATAAAAAGGTTGAATGAAGAGTGATCTTATAACAATAGCTATAACTAATGCATAAAAAATTGTCTT
>CAJQSF010000003.1 GCA_905612495.1 uncultured Candidatus Pelagibacter sp. | reverse complement strand
TAAGTACAATGCCCTCTGAAATCAGCCCAAAATCAATTTTTATTATTTCACTATGCTCAATTTTTATAACTATTATCGTTTCAATCTTTCCAGCTATAAAAGCGTCAAAATTAGACCCCGTTAAAGGCCTAAAATATGAATAATTTAATATCCATAAAAAAGATTTCTAAATCTTTTTCTAATAATAAAAAAGTAACTGTTTTAAAAAAAATTGATTATTCATTTACCAAAGGTAAAATTTACTCTCTTATGGGTCCATCTGGTTCAGGAAAATCTACACTACTAAATATACTCTCAATGATTGACAAACCTACAACTGGCTCATTAGTAATTGGAAATAATATAATAAATTTTAACGATAACACTAGTAATGACAAAATTAGATCTAAAAAAATTGGGATTATCTATCAACAAAATAATTTACTTCCTGACTTCACAGCATTAGAAAATGTTTATCTTGCAGGTCTTGCTCTTAGTAATGATAAAAAGAATTCAATTCAAAAAGCAAAGAAAATGATCAAAGAAATGGGTCTTTCATCTCGAGAGCATCATTACCCATCGGAATTATCTGGTGGTGAGATGCAAAGAATTGCAATGGCTCGAGCACTTATAAATGAACCTGAAATTATATTGGCTGACGAGCCAACAGGTAGCCTCGATCATACAACAGCCAAAGAAGTTTTTAATGTTTTATATAATTTAAAAAATAAGACTCGATTAATAATCTATGCAACCCATAATAGATTTTTTGCTAATATGGCTGATTGCAAATTAGAAATGATTGATGGTAATATCAAAATTATCAATGCCAGAATTAAATAATCAAAACTTTAATCATCTCAAAATTCATACGCAATATTCAATTTGTGAAGGTGCAATTAAGATTGATAATTTAAAAAATTTTTGTAAAGAAAATAAAATATCCTGTTTAGGTCTTTCTGATACATCAAATCTATGTGGTGCATTAGAGTTTGCTGAAAATATTTCTAAAGTTGGAACGCAACCAATAATTGGTACGCAAATTCATTTTAGATTCGAAGATACGACAGGCTTACTTCCTTTGATTGCTCTTAATGAAAAGGGGTATAAACGGATTATCGAACTCTCTTCTAGGTCTTATCTTGAAAATGATGCACTTTCTGATCCACATTTAGACATTAAGGAACTTCTTAGTGACATGGAAGGTGTGTCTTTGCTTTCTGGAACAATTCAGGGTTTATTTGGTAGATTATTTGAAAAAGGTCGTTTAGATGAAATAACCAAAATATATAATAGTTTATCCTCAAATTTTCAGGATAGATTTTATTTAGAAATTCAAAGACATGGAGATCAAAATGAAATTGCTTTTGAAAAATTTAATTTAGAACAATCATTTAAGATAAAGATACCAATTATTGCAACAAATGAAGTTTACTACTTAACTCCAGATATGCATGAAGCACATGATGCCTTAACTTGCATTGGAGCAAAAACTTATGTTAATGAAAAGAATAGAATTAAGTTCAGTAATCAACATTACTTCAAGTCTAACGAAGAAATGTCTAAATTATTTTCAGATCTTCCTGAAGCTTTAGAGAATAATTTTAACTTACCATTTAAATGTAATTTTAGACCACAATTTTCTAAACCTGTACTACCAAATATTAGCTCTGAAAAAAGATGGTAGTGCAGATGAAGTGCTTAAAAGAGATTCATTTGATGGATTAAAAGAAAAGTTTAAAAACATTTTTAAGATTGAGGAAAAAAATTTAAACAGTAATGATCAATTTTTAAAATATAAAGACAGGTTAGATCATGAGTTAAAGATCATCATTGAAATGAAATATCCTAGTTATTTTTTAATTGTTTCTGATTATATTAAATGGGCTAAGAATAATGATATTCCCGTAGGACCTGGCAGAGGTTCCGGTGCCGGTTCCCTTGTTGCTTGGTGTTTATCTATTACAGATGTTGATCCTATAAAATTCAACTTAATATTTGAAAGGTTTTTAAATCCTGACCGTGTCTCAATGCCTGACTTTGATATAGATTTTTGTGAGGAAAAAAGAGATCTTGTTTTTAAATATTTAACAACAAAATATAAAGATAGTGTTGCTCATATTATTACCTTTGGAAAATTAAAAGCAAGAATGGTTATTAGAGATGTTGGTAGAGTATTGGGTTTGCCATATGGTTTTGTTGATAGTATTTCAAAAATGATACCATTTGATCCATCAAGACCACAAAGCTTAATTGAATGTATTAATAGTGAACCACGACTACAAAAATTAATTAATGAAGATCCTCGTGTAAAAAAATTAACTAATCTTTCTTTAAAATTAGAAGGTTTGAATAGAAATGTTGCAACTCATGCTGCTGGTGTCGTAATAGCAGATAGAAAATTAACAGAAGTTGTTCCTTTATATAAAGATGCAGCAGCAGATTTGTTATTACCATCCACGCAATTTGATATGTATTCAGCAGAAAATGCAGGTTTAATCAAGTTTGATTTTTTAGGTCTAAAAACTTTAACTGTAATCAATAGAACTCAAAAACTAATTAATAAAAAAGTTAAAGATTTTAAAATTGAAGATATTGACTTTGAGGATAAGAAGGTTTTTGAATTATTATCATCTGGTCATACAGTTGGATTATTTCAAGTGGAAAGTGCTGGAATGCGTGAAGCATTATTGCAAATGAAACCAAATCATATTGAGGATATTATTGCTTTAGTTGCCCTTTATCGTCCGG
The DNA here is from genome assembly GCA_905612495.1 of uncultured Candidatus Pelagibacter sp. GTDB lineage: Bacteria > Pseudomonadota > Alphaproteobacteria > Pelagibacterales > Pelagibacteraceae > Pelagibacter. The sequence goes on along the minus strand of CAJQSF010000003.1, from coordinate 781 downwards.
GACCCATGAGCAACATACCTGTTTATAACGACTGTAAACATGGACGCCAAACACCAGATTATTTACATCCATTACTTGAGGATATTCTTAAACCTACTTATGGTGTTATTATTTATCAAGAACAAGTAATGCAAATAGCTCAAAAGCTTTCTGGGTTTAGTGCGGGAGAAGCTGATATCTTGAGAAGAGCGATGGGTAAAAAAAAAAGAGCAGAACTAGAGAGACAAAAACAAGGTTTTATTGCTGGTGCTCTTAAAAATGGTATTAGCAAGGATATTGCAGCAAGTATCTTTTTAAAGATTGAACCATTTGCTGAGTATGGTTTTAACAAAAGTCACGCAGCAGCTTATGCAATCATTTCTTATCAAACAGCATTTTTAAAAACATACTATCCTAAAGAGTTTTTTGCAGCCTCAATGACAATGGATTTGTCAAACCAAAATAAACTTGGGGAATTTCATGAAGAGCTTAAAAGAATTAATATCAAGGTTGTAAGACCAGATATAAATAGATGTTTTGCAGATTTTCAATTTGATGAAGAAAACTTCTATTATGCTTTGGGTGGAATTAAAAGTGTGGGACTTGAAGCAATTTCAAATGTAGTGAAGGAAAGAAAAGAAAATGGTAATTTTAAATCAATCAATGATTTTCTAAATAGAGTTAGCCCCAAAGATATTAATAAACTACAATTAGAAGGTCTAGTTAAAGCAGGTGCTTTTGATAATATAGATAATAATAGACAGGCATTATTTAATTCAATTCCTAATTTTATTTTAAAAAC
>CAJQSF010000002.1 GCA_905612495.1 uncultured Candidatus Pelagibacter sp. | reverse complement strand
ATTAGCTAATCAAATTATAGTTGGTGTAACTATAGGAGCTGTTGCAGAGGCGGTTACTTTATGTGAAAAATCTGGAACAAATCCTAGTAAAATGATCGAGGCTTTATCTGGGGGTTGGGCTGATAGTAAAATATTACAAACTCATGGGAAAAGAATGGTTGATAAAGACTTCTCACCTAAAGGAAAAACTACTACTCAATTAAAAGACATGACAAATATAGTAAATGCTGGCAAAGCTGCAGATTTACATTTGCCTATTTCAAGTCTAATAAAAGAAATGTATAAAAACTTAGTAGATGAGGGACATGGAAATACCGATCATAGCTCTCTGTACAATGAGATTAAAAAACTAAACAAAATTAAATAATGAAATTACTAAGAATAGGAAAAGAAGGTCATGAAATTCCAGCCATAATTGACAATAATGGAAAATATAGAAACCTTTCTTCACATATAAAGGATTTGAATCCTGACACTATAAATTTTGAAACACTCGATGTCTTAAAAGATATTAATCTAAAGAATTTAGATGAAGTAGATCAAAAAGAAAGAATAGGATCTTGTATTAGTAAACCAGGAAACTTTTTTGCAATTGGTTTAAATTACGTTGAACACGCAAAAGAAACAGGGGCAAAAACTCCAGAAAATCCAGTTTTATTTAATAAGTCAGTTCATTCCATAGTTGGACCAAACGATAACGTTATAATACCAAAGGGGTCAAAAAAATTAGATCATGAAGTTGAAATTGCTTTTGTTATTGGAAAAAAAGCTAAAAGGGTTTTAGAAAAAGACGCTCAAGATTACATTTTTGGATACTGTATTTGTAACGATGTTAGTGAGCGTGAGTGGCAAAAAGAAAAAGGTGGACAGTGGGTTAAAGGTAAATCTGGTGATACATTTGGTCCATTAGGACCTTATCTTGTTACAAAAGATGAAATTGATGATGTCAATAATTTGAATTTAACGCTAGATGTTAATGGTAATAGACATCAAACAGGAAATACTAATCAGATGATTTTTAATTTTAATTTTTTAATAGCTCACATTACAAGTTTTATAACATTGATGCCTGGTGATATAGTTACAACAGGCACTCCTGCAGGAGTAGGTCTTGGTATGAATCCTCCAGTCTTTTTAAAAAATGGAGATAAAATGGACTTAGCAGTTGATAATCTTGGAAGACAAAATATCAAAGTGATTGCAGAGTAACTTTATATGATCGAATTATTCATCGCTTTTGGAGCAGGCCTAATAAGTTTTTTATCACCTTGTGTTTTACCTTTAATACCAGGTTATATTTCTTTTATTTCGGGAGCATCTCTAAATGAATTACTAGCAAAAAAAAAAATAGATTTAATTCCATTAATATTATTTACTTTAGGTTTTTCTTTTGTTTTTATTATGTTTGGTGCTGCAGCATCTTATTTAGGTCAGGTACTTTTACAAAATTCACAAACATTGAGAATTATTGCAGGACTAGTCATCATAATATTTTCCCTTCAGCTAATTGGCTTTATAAATATAAGTTTTTTAAATTTTGAAAAAAAAGTTTATACAAAAAGAAATAATAATATTTGGTTTTCTTTTATAGTGGGAATGGCTTTTGGTTTTGGTTGGACCCCATGTATAGGTCCAATTTTAGGCTCAATACTAGCATTGGCTTCAACTGAAGAAACAATATTTAAAGCAATAATTTTACTTAGCTTTTATTCCTTAGGTCTAGCCATACCATTCATTTTATCAGGATATCTAATGCAAAGATTTTTGATGTTTTCTAAGAATTTTAGGAAAAATATTAATTTAGTATCAAAAATTGGTGGCGTGATCCTTTTAATTACTGGAATCCTAATTTTAACAAACCAATTACAAGTTTTAGGTTACTATATTTTAAATTCTTTACCATTTTTGCAAAAATTTGGTTAATAGGTTAATAACTATCTTTACTTATGAAAATTTATCAAATTGATACTAGCGCTAGAAAAGAAGGCTCGACCTCAAGAGCTTTAGCTAAAAAATTATTAAATAAAATCAAAAAACCTGAAGATGAGGTTGTTTATAGAGATCTTAATGATGAGATGATTTTTATATCAAATCTAACAGAGTCTGGAATGAAGATTCCTGAAGGTGAGCAAACTGATCAACATAAAAAAATGTTTGAACTATCAGACAAGCTAGTTTTAGAATTAAAAGAGAGTGACACTATAATCATTTCAGTACCTATTTATAATTTTGGCCCTCCAGCAACATTAAAAGCTTGGGCAGATTTAGCTGCAAGAGTTAAAGAAACCTTTAAATACAATGAAGACGGAAGTAGAGTTGGATTACTTGAGGATAAGCAAGTTTATTTAATAATCACCTCTGGTGGTACAAAAATTAATAGTAAAGATGATTTTTTAACACCATGGTTAACTCATGTTTTAAATTTTTTCGGCATAAAAAGAATAGATATTATTTCTGCTGATCAAATGGCCATAGATTATGAAAAGTCAATTAAAGAAGCTGAAAAGCAAATTGAGAATATAAGATAATGAACTTATTAAGTACAAAACAATACAAATTATACAGTAATTTTTTAAACATTTTAGCTAAGGATCTAAATAAATTTTATTATTTAAAACTTAATAAAACTTTTAAAATATCTAATAAACTTAAGGGTAAAGGGTACGACCCTGTCACAACGTCAGATAAAGCATTTGAAAAATTTATTATACTTAAAATTAAAAAAAAGTTCCCTAACCATCAAGTTATCGGTGAAGAATTTGGCCACAAGAAATCTGCTAGTGATTATACATGGGTAATTGATCCAATAGATGGTACTAGATCTTTTGTAATAGGAAACCCAACATGGAGTAATTTAATTTCATTAAATTTTAAGGATAAACCAGTTTTGGGCTTAGCTAATTTTCCAATATTAAATAAGTATTATTTAAACTTCAATAATAAAGGCGCCTTTGTTTTTAATAATGGAAAAAGAAAGAAAATTTCTGTCTCGAAAGATATTCCATTTAACAAAATAAAAGTTTCAGGTGCTTTTCATGGTGCCCTAACTTTCAGACAACAAATGAAAATTCCAAAAGTTTTAAAGTTAATGCAATTTCCTACAGCGGATGCACTAAGCTATGCTCATTTATGTGAAGGAAAAATTGATGTAGTCTTTCAGGCAACTAATAAAATATGGGATATTCATCCATTAATCCCAATTATTGAAGCTGCTGGTGGAATTGTTACAACCTGGAATAATAAAGATGCCGTTAATGCTGGTAGTATTTTAGTTTCTGCAAATCAATCTATACATAACAAGATGCTTAAACTTTTAAAACCAGTATCTAAATATTAATAAATGGTTGTAGAAAAAGTACAAAATATATTAGATTTTTGGTTTAAAGAATCTTTACCTGAAGAGCTTTTTAGACAAAAGGATTCTTTTGATAAAAAAATAAGAGATAAATTTTTTAATGATTATGAAAAAGCAATAATAAATGAATATGATGATTGGCAAGATGAACCAAAATCCTGTTTAGCTTTAATTATTTTATTAGATCAATTTTCTCGTAACTTATTTCGAAATGATAAAAAAGCATTTGATCAAGATCATAAATGTAGGTTAATTGTTAATGAAGCTATCGATAGGGGAGACCTTGAAAAATTAGATATTAATGAAAGACTATTCTTCCTACTACCTCTTTTGCATAGTGAGGAAATTAGTGATCATACTTATGCTCATAATTTGTCCAATGCTCACTTGAAAGATCATCCACAAATAGTATTAATTAAAAACTCCTGGAAAGATCACACTGACGTCATCAAGAAATTTAAGAGGTATCCTCACAGAAACAAGTCGTTAGACAGGCAGTCAACACCAGAAGAGATAGAATTCCTAGGTCAACTCAGCTCATCTTGGTAAAATGCTCACATATAGAGCATATAAATATTTAATTTTCCTAGCTGAAGTGACAATTTGTCATTTCATAAAATTTAATACGTGTCTATAAGAGCCTTAGAAAATTCAAAAAATTAACATTATCTTCTCTCTCTATTAGATGGTTAATATTAACTTCCCTCGAAAGAGGGAAGTTTCTTATTGTTAATATCCTCACCAAATACTATAAATTTTAAATGAACTTCAAGTTTGTCTATAAAATATGTACCAAATCTGAATGGCAAGAAATTAAAGATAAAGGTCAATTGGTAGGTTCTAAAAAAGATTTAGAAGATGGCTATATTCATTTTTCTGGAGAAGATCAGATTAAGGGAACGCTTGAGAAATTTTATTCTAATCAAAAAGATTTAATTTTATTAAAAGTAGATACTTTAAAACTTGATCACTTATTATGGGAACAGGCATCTGATGGAAATATGTTTCCTCATTTATATTCTTCACTTGATGTATCTAATGTTGTTGATGAATTTGAAATTACTTTAAATGATGATTGCTCTCACAATTTACCAGCTAATTTTTAAGGGGGTCACCCTTTCGGTAAACTCAAAAGAGTTCCCCTGTAAGTTAGCGGTATTCGCTAAAATCCATAATGGATTTATATCTTTTTGTCTTTTCTAGTCTTTGATTATTTAATCACACCAGTTATGTGTCAGGTGGTGATAAATTCATAATCATCCTCCTTTATTGATATTTAGATAATAACATTTCTAAATATTGCATTCAAAACATTTATTTTATTTTATGTAAAATATATTTATTGAATATAACTTTATGAAGCAATATGGTTTCAATATTTTTAAGAACTCCTCTTACAATACTTTTTTCCGTAAAAAATTATAAAATTTTTTTAGCTTTAAGTTAATCTTCCTAAAGAATTAACCATAACTACTCCTATGATAATTAAAAAAATTCCTATCATTCCATACAGATTTGGAATTTGATTATATTTAATCATAGCAAATATCAAAACACCTGTAACTGTTAATCCACTATAAGTGGAGTACGCAAAACCAACTGGAATTACTGACATTGCCTTTGCCAGGGAAAACATTGTTACACACATTAAAATTAAACAAGCAATAGTAGGTGATAATTTTGAAAATCCATCTGATATTTTTGCAAAACTATTAGCAGCAATACCAGTTAATATTCCAACCCCTAAAATTATATAGCCATAAAATGGTTTCATAATTAATTATTTCCTAACAAGTTAACCATTAACACACCTATAATAATTAAACATAAACCAATCATAGAATAAAGATTAGGTATTTGATTGAATCTAACTACACCAACAATTACAGTTGAAATAATTGTTAACCCAGCAAATGAGGCATAGGTAATTCCCATTGGGATATTTTTCATAACCATTGATAAAGCATACATGCATAAAACAATCATGATTGCTGTAATAATACTTGGAACAAGAAGGGTGAAACCCTCAGCACTTTTTGCAAAACTATTTGAGGTAACACCTAATAAAACAGCCAATGCTAAGAACGCGTAGGATGTAGCTGAATTCATATAATCATCTTAAATGAAATCCTTTTACAATTATATAACTACTTTAAAACCTTCAAATTCTGGCAATCCTACATATCCATCAAAATCTGGTGGTCCAAGATATAAATTGCCTTGAGGGGTAGGATTTTTATGGGCTACCTGAAATATATCTGATTTTGTCCAGTTAATAAAATCATTCTCAGAATTCCATTCGCTATGAAAAATATAAATAGAGAATTCTTTATTTATATTACCTATAAATAAATTGAATTTTTTAAAACCTTTTACGCCATGAGTATTTGGTTTACGATTTTTCCAAGCTGCTTCAAATTCAGCTTCTTTGCCAGTTATAACTTTAAGTCTACTCAATGCTAAATACATAAATTTTTTAGTGTTAAAAATTTAAAGTCGAGATAAATAATATTATCTCGACCCTAAAGATTAAGAACAATTAATTTTAGCAGTCCAGTAATTGAAGTATACACGAACTTTTACCGCGACAGATTTGTCTACTTAGGTGCTTTATTAACTTTTAAAAAGCATCATAGCTTTACCTAAAAGCTCTTCTGATTTAGCATGGTCACCAGCATCGTGAGCTGCCATACCTTGATCTCTTAGCATTTGCGCTTCTGCAATTTTATCATCTATACTTTTTGCCATCATCGGGCAAGAACCTGCATAAACAGAACTTGTAAAAAGTACTAAGAATAATGTTATTACTATTTTTTTCATAATTTTCCTTTGTTGTTATTTAAGTTAAAAATAGATTAAGAATTTTGAACACTATTGACATAACTATTTTGTCACTTTGTATGTGCAAAATGCCTCAACTAGTTATTTAGCTTAAGGTAACAAATTCTTCAGAAGATGTTGGGTGTATGGCTGTTGTATTATCAAAGTCTTTTTTAGTAGCCCCTGCAGTTAAAGCAACAGCTAAACTTTGAATAATTTCAGGACTGTCTTGGCCTAGCATATGAATTCCTAAAACTTTATCTGTTTTCTCATCAACTAATAGTTTCATTAAAATCTTAGGTTTTTTACCAGCAAAAGTATATTTCATCGGTGAGAATTGAGTTTTAAATATTTTAACTTTAATACCTAGTTTTAGAGCTTCTTCACTAGTTATACCAACGGTAGATAAAGGCGGATCTGTAAAAACAGTGGAAGGTATGTTTTTATGTGAAGCCGATCTTTTATTTTTACCAAATTCAGTATCAGCAAACGCATGACCTTCTCTAATTGCAACGGGAGTTAAGTTAATCCTATCAGTTACGTCACCTATTGCATAAATATGATTAATATTTGTTTTTGAAAAATCATCAACAATAATAGCCCCATTTTTTTTCTGTAGAATGCCAATTTTATTAAGATTGAGTTGATCAACATTTGGAGATCTTCCGAGGGCTGATAAAACACAGGCTGCTTTTATACTGGGTCCTTGTTTGATTTTGATTTCTAATTCTTCATTTGTTTCAACAATATCTTCAATATTTGTATTAAATTTTATATCAATTCCTTTTTGTATCATTTCATCCTGTAATAAATTAGTTAAGTCTTGATCAAAATTTTTTAAAATTCTTTCACCACGGTAAATTAAAGTTGTTTTAACTCCTAAACCATTCATGATGCATGCAAACTCAACTGCTATATAGCCAGCACCTAAAATACAAATATCCCTAGGTAGCTTTTTTATATGAAAGATATCGTCTGATGTAAGAACTTTATCTTTTGCAGTATAAGAAGGCTTGTTACAAACCCCACCTGACGCTATTAAAATTTTTTTTCCTTTAAATAGTTCATTGTTTATCTCTATTATTTGAGAATCTTTAAATGATGCATAACCATCTATTCGATCAACTTTATTTTTTTCTAAAATAGATTTGTAAATCTCATTTAATCGTTCAATTTCTTGATCTTTGTTTTTAATTAATGTTTGCCAGTTGAAAGAGATTTGTTCTGGAACTTCCCAACCGTAAGATCTCGCAGTATCAAAGTCACTATTAAACTGAGCCGCATAAGTGAAAAGTTTTTTTGGAACACACCCTCTGTTAACACAAGTACCTCCATAATTTAAACCTTCTGCAATTAAAACTTTTGCTCCATAATTGGCTGCTATTCTTGCAGCTCTTACACCACCAGATCCAGCGCCAATAACAATTAAGTCGTATTCTTTCATATATAATTATTATTCTAATCTTAATACTTATTTAATTATGCAGAAATATTACTTTTGTCGCAATTAAAATTTTTAGTCATTGAAGCTCCTTTTTTATATAAACTACTTAATATTTTAACTTTTTGCTGTGCGCTTTAAGCTTATAGATTTTGATCAAAGTATTGTATTATAAAAAGTATTTTTCAAATGCCAAACTTATGATTGAACACTTTAACGGAATTATTTATCTAATTGTTTTTGCTATACATTTTCTAGCTTACGCTGTCTATGGATACAAATGCATTATTTCTACTAAGTCTTTTTTAGATCAATATGGTGTGGATCACTCAGCAGCCACAATGACTAGATTTTTTGGAGCTATGTTTTTTGGGTCAGTGATAATGGCATTATATATTATTTTTATAAGACCAATTATTCATGGTGATATTGGCTTAGAAAATACTTGGGCATTTTTTAACTTAATCTTCTTACAAAATTTATCATCTTTTTTGGTTGGATTTTACAGTATTAAAATAAGTAAACTTGGTAATAATGAAAAGACTTCCGTAGAGGGTATTATAGTTCCAGGGGTATTAACTTTACTTAGCGCAATCCTTTGTTATGGATTGGCAGATAAAATATATCCTTAAATCCAATGAGGAAAAGGTAATCCTTTTTCTTTTAGAAAATCTTTATTAAACATTTTAGTTGAGTATTTATCGCTTCTATCACAAAGAATTGTGACAATAGTTTTTCCAGGTCCAAGCTCTTTACCCATTCTAATTGCACCAGCAATATTAATTCCACAACTAGTACCTAGACTTAAACCTTCATTTTCAATTAAATCATATAGTATTGAAAGAGCTTCATTATCATCAATAGAGTAGGCATCATCAATTTTAGCATCTTCAAAGTTTTTAGTAATTCGACTTGAACCTATTCCCTCTGTAATTGAACCACCCTCAGACTTTAACTCACCATTCTTTATATAGTTATAAAGAGCAGAACCTTTTGGGTCAGATAAAAAAATCTTAACATCTTTATTTTTTTCTTTAAGTGCATTACTTACTCCAGAAATTGTTCCACCAGTTCCAGATGAGCAGACAAAACCATCCACTTTACCTTCAGTTTGTTCCCAAATTTCTTGTCCTGTACCTTCATAATGACCTCTAGCATTTGCAACATTGTCAAATTGATTAGCCCAAACTACACCATTGTTATTTGATGGTCTTAGCTCATCAGCAAGTTTAGCAGCAACTTTTACAAAATTTGCCTCATCTTTATATGGCTTTGATGGAACAAGACGTAAGTCAGCACCCATATTTTTAAGTAGTTCTTTCTTTTCTTCAGTTTGATTATTATTCATTACAATTACTGTTTTATAACCAAGTGAATTACCAAGCAGACATAATCCTATACCAGTATTACCAGCAGTACCCTCAACAATAGTTCCACCTTTTGAAATTAGTTTTTTATTTTCAGCGTCTTTAATTAAAGCAAGTGCAGCTCTATCTTTAACAGAACCACCTGGATTCATAAATTCAGCTTTGCCATAAATATTGCAACCAGTAATTTCTGAAGCAGCTCTTAATTTGATGAGTGGTGTATTACCAATACCTGAAATAAAATTGTCATAAAAATTTTTCATTAGTTAGAAGTGTCTTTATTTGATTCTTCAACAGCATAAGGTTTAAATTCTTTTGTGGCTGTACCTACATTTTTGGCAGGTATACCAACCATTACTGCATTCTCTGGAACATCTTTAGTAACTACAGCATTTGCCCCAACTTTAGCATTAGCTCCAATTACTACTGGTCCCAATATTTGAGCACCAGATCCAACAACGACACAATCATTTAGTGTTGGATGTCTTTTAACCATTCTTTGTTGGTTTGAATTAATACTTGGTGCTATTCCACCTAACGTTGCCATATGATAAATTGTTACGTTATTTCCAATTTCAGAAGTTTCACCGATAACTACACCCATACCATGATCAATGAATAAATTTTTTCCAATTTTTGCACCTGGATGAATTTCTATACCTGTTAAAAACCTGGATAGTTGAGAAATAAATCTCGCAATAAGATCAAACTTTGCTAGATAAAAAAAATTAGCAATTCTATGAAAAAAAACTGCCTTAACTCCTGGATAAGTTAAAATTAAACTTAACTTAGACTTAGCGGCAGGATCTCTATCAATTATAGATTGTAAAAAATTATTCATAGTATGCTTGGGTTGACCTATTGATTAATAATTAGTTATGATTTATATAGTGATTATATGTGTAATTTAAAGAGAAAAAAATAATGTACAAAAATACTAACTGCTTCCATTTAGCAATACCGTGTGGTGATTTAGAAAAAGCTAAACATTTTTATAATGAGGTTTTAGGCTGCAGATTAGACAATTCAGCCCAAGAATGGGCCGATGTTGATTTCTGGGGAAATGAACTAACCCTTCATGCAAGTGAACATAAACTAGAAAATGAGAGGCATGATGTAGATATGGGCAATGTTTCTGTGCCTCATTTTGGTGTGCATTTATCAAGAAAAAATTTTGATGATCTTAAAAATAGACTTAAAGAAAAAAAAGTTAAGTATCATGATGAACCTTACCTAAGATTTAAAGGAACTGAATATGAACAAGAGACGATGTTCGTTCAGGATCCAAATAATAATGTTCTAGAGATTAAAACACTTACAGCTAATCCAGATTAGTATCTTTACTATAAAGAGTTTTTAGAATACTTTTTTACTTATAAAATGAATCCAGATTACAAATCAATTGCTGCAAAATTAAAGTTTGAAGGTAGAGCCTTTATTGACGGTAAATATGTTGACGCTATCGATGGTGAAAAGTTTGAGAATATTAATCCTGCAACGGGTGAAACTCTTTGTTCTGTTGCAAAATGTAATCATAAAGACGTTGATTTAGCAGTTAAGGTTTCAAGAAAAGCATTTAATAGTGGTGTTTGGTCAAGAACATCTCCAGAATTTAGAAAAGATGTATTACTTAAGTTCGCAGAATTATTAAGACAAACAGGTGAAGAAAATTCAGTGCTCGAATGTGTGGATACTGGAAAATTAATTGGAGATTGTATTAATGAAGTTGCAAATGATGCTCCAACACATTTCCAGTGGTATGGAGAATTAATAGATAAAGTATTTGGTAAAGTTGGACCAACAGAACCATCGCTAACAAGTTTAATCGTTAAAGAACCAATTGGTGTTGTTGCAGGTGTTGTTCCATGGAATTTCCCTTTAATGATGGCTGTATGGAAAATGGCCCCAGCATTAGCTGCGGGATGTTCTGTAATAATTAAACCAGCAGAAGACACCCCTTTGACAGCAATTAGAGTAGCTCAAATTGCCAAGGAAGCAGGAATACCCGATGGCGTTCTGAACGTAATTCCAGGTTTTGGTGATGTTGGTGAAGCTCTTGGACGACATCAAGACGTTGATGCAGTTTCATTTACTGGCTCAACGGAAGTTGGTGGGTTATTCATGAAATATTCAGGTGAAAGTAATTTAAAAACAATCGGTTTAGAAATGGGTGGAAAAAGCCCATTCATAGTTTTAGAAGACGCAAAGATTACAGATGATTTAATTGATAATGCAATTAACTCTGCTTTTTGGAATGGTGGTCAAAACTGTTCTGCAAATATGAGGCAGATAATTCATAGTAAAGTTAAAGACGAATTTTTAGATAAAGTTTCAAAAAAAGTAAAAGCACTTAAGGCTGGTGACCCACTAGATCCAGAAAGCAACATGGGATCAATGATTTCTAAAAAACATTTAGCAACCGTAGATGGTTATATTCAAAAAGGAATTGATGAAGGTGCTAAACTTTTATTTGGTGGTGTATCAAGTGGAGAGCAAAAGGGATTTTATGCAAAACCAACTTTATTTGATGGCTTAAAAGAAAATATGACAATTGCTCAAGAAGAAATTTTTGGTCCAGTTTTGGGAGTTCTTACAATTAATAGTGATGAAGAAGCTTTAAAAATAGCAAGTAATTCCAAGTACGGTCTTCATGCAAGTGTGTTTACTCAAGATATAGATAGAGCATTTCATATGGCAAAAAGCCTTCCCTGTGGAACTGTCTCAGTTAATACTTTCTCTGAAGGTGATATTAAAACTCCGTTTGGCGGGTATAAACAATCAGGTTCATTAAGTAGAGACCAAGGTACAGAAGCTCTAGACCAATACCTTCAAACCAAGACTATTTGGATTAGTCACTCCTAAAACTAACAAAATCAACATCTTTGAGTGTCATAATATCACATAGAATAATTGAAACTAATATCCAAATATATAAATGATGGATAATTTACAAAAACACTACAAGCCAGAAAATATGAGTGACCGTATAGCCTTAACGTTCACAAAGCTTTTAAGACTTATAGCTGACATTTTTTTTAAAAAAAAATATGGTCATAGAGCCGTAGTGCTAGAAACGGTTGCTGCTGTACCTGGAATGGTTGCGGGCATGCTGATGCATCTAAAATCTTTAAGAAAAATGGAAGATGATAAAGGTTGGATAAAGCTTCTTTTAGAAGAGGCGGAAAATGAAAGAATGCATTTAATGACCTTTATTCAGGTTGCTAAACCAACATCATTAGAAAGATTTATAATTATTGCAGCACAGCTAGTATTCATAGTCATGTATTCAATAATATATTTAGCGTCTCAAAGAACAGCTCATAGAATAGTAGGATATTTTGAAGAAGAAGCTGTTTTCAGTTATACTGATTATTTGAATGAATTAGAGTCAGGAAGAATTAAAGACCAACCAGCTCCAAAAATTGCAATCGATTATTGGAATTTACCACTTCACTCAACATTAAAGGATGTTGTTAGAGTAGTAAGAGATGATGAAGCAGGACATAGAGATGTTAATCATAGTTTTGCTAATTTATTAAATGATAAAAAATCTTACACGAAAGAAGCTACTGAAAAAAAAGAAGCTAAATCTATAGAATTAAAGTAAAAATAATAATTCATTTAAACATATTATTATGAGTTATTTATTTTTAGGTTTTTTTACTGGTTTAAGTTTAATTTTAGCAATTGGTGCCCAGAATATTTTTGTAATAGAACAGGGATTAAAAAAACAATATATATTTCTTGTTTGTATAATTTGCTCAATATCTGACTTGTTATTAATATTTTTAGGTATTTTTTTATTTCAATATTTTGGTAATTTTTTTAATTCTACAATAGAGTTTATTTTAAATATTCTCTTATTTATATTTTTAGCACATTTTATTTATGGAAAAATATTTATTCAAAAAAATAAGGTTAATTTTAATCAAGAATTAAAAAGCGTCTCATTAACAGGTATAATAACAAAAACTCTAGCTTTCACATATCTCAATCCACATGTTTATTCAGATACTGTATTCTTTTTAGGGAATTTTTCTAAAAATTTATTAATTATTGATAAATACTATTTTGGAATTGGGGCCTCATTAGCATCATTTCTTTTCTTTTTTACAATAGGATATCTTTCAAAATTTTTATCTAAACATCTTCAAAGTGATAAAATATGGAGAAAGATTAATCTATTTATAATATTTTTTATGAGCCTATTAGCTTTGTTTGTTTTATTTGAGATAATTAATTGGAAAAACCATACTTTCTAAGTCTCTCATCAGCAGTTCTGGCATGAGCTTCCATACCTTCATATCTTGATATTCGAGCACAAGCAGCACCCACAGTTTTTGTAGATTCTTTAGTCATTCGCTGGAAACTTAATGTTTTAATAAACTTACCAACAAATAAACCACCAGTGTAACGACCTGCACCTTTGGTAGGTAATATATGGTTTGTTCCTGAGCATTTATCTCCATACGCTACGGTTGTTTCTTCACCAATAAATAGTGATCCATAGTTTTTTAGTCTTTTATGAAACCATTCTAAGTTTTCAGTTTGAACCTCTAAGTGTTCTGGAGCGTACTCATCACTGATTGTTGCCATTTCCTCATCGTTATCACAAAGAATAACTTCACCATAATCTCTCCAAGCAGCTTCTGCACTAGTTCTTGGAACTTCAGGTAAATCAGCTATTAATTCAGGAACTCTTCTCATCACTTCATGAGCAACTCTTTTACTTGTAGTGTACAACCAAGCTGGAGAATTATAACCATGCTCTGCTTGACCAACTAGGTCAACAGCAACCATTTCTGCATCTGCTTTATCATCTGCAATAACAGCAATTTCTGTTGGGCCAGCAAATAAATCAATGCCAACTTTACCAAATAAAATTCTTTTTGCTTCTGCAACAAATTGGTTTCCAGGACCAACTATAATATCAGCTGAAGGGTTATTGAATAATCCATTAGTCATTGAAGCAATACCAGGTACACCACCCAAATTTAAGATTACATCAGCTCCACAAAGATCAGCTGTATAAACTATAGTTGGATGAGCACCAACACCTTCCTTGGGAGGGCTACATGCAATTACATTTTTTACACCTGCGACTTTTGCAGTTGTTACACTCATAACAGCTGATGCTATATGAGCATATCTACCACCAGGTATATAACAACCCGCAGTATTAACAGGTATTAGCTTTTGGCCTGCAAATAAACCAGGAGAAAGTTCAACTTCAAAATCTTGTCCATAATTTTTTAATTGAGCTTCAGCAAATGTTCTAACTCTGTCGTAAGAAAATTGAATATCATCTTTAGTCTTTTGATCTAGGCTTTTTTTAATTTCTTCAATTTTTTCTTTAGAGACAATAATATCACCGTCATACTTATCAAATTTTTTTGTAAGATCTATACAAGCCTGCTCTTTATTTTCTTCAATATCTTTTAATAAACCTTTAACAATTTCTGTAGTTTTTGTATCATCTGTTGATGATGTCTTAGGTGATTTTTTTAAATAAGTTATAGACATTATTCCCCCTCATTAATTTGAAGCTTTTATTTAAAGCATTAATAAAGTTATTTCAATGAAGAATTAGTCTAAAGCAACAACAGCTGCAGCGATTGATGCCAATCTCGCTGGTGCTTCGTCAGATCTACTAGTTATTACGATTGGAACTTTTCCACCTATCACAACGCCAGCTGCACAAGCACCCATAAAATATATCATCATTTTAACTAAGCTATTTCCAGTTTCAACACTTGGAACTAGTAATACGTCTGCTTGACCAGCAACAATATTTTTGACACCTTTGATAGCTGCAGATTTCTTTGAAATACTATTATCAAATGCTAAAGGACCAAAAACATCCGCATTTAAATTATCTTCTTTTGCAAGTTTTGTAATTTCATTTGCATCAATTGAACTTGGGACACTATCTAAAACTTCCTCTGTTGCAGAAAGAACAGCAACTTTGGGTCTTTCAATTCCTATAAGGTTTGAAAAATTAATTACATTTCTTAAAATATGCATTTTTGTTTTTACATTTGGTAAAACATTTAAAGCACCATCAGTAATTATGAGTGGTTTATCATCCTTTGTAGTAGTCATGTGCCAAATATGACTAAGTCTAGTTTTTCCAAGTAAATTATATTCTCTTTTTAGAACTTCTTTCATCAATACATCTGTGTGAATATGACCTTTAACAATAATTTTTACTTTATCTTCACTTGCAAGTTTAGCTGCTATTGCTGCTGTTTTATTTTCTATAGGTTCATCAATTATTTCATAAGATGAAATATCCCATTTTAGTTGTTCTGCACATTTTAGGATTTCTTTTTTATCTCCTATAAAAATTGGTGTAATAAGATTTTCTTTTACAGCATCTTGAACTGAGAGCATTGGTAAGGGTAAACCGGCATTGACAATTGCTACATTTACACCTTTTTTTTTATGGGCATGATCTAGTAAGTTATTGGGACAAACGATTTCTTTATTTGAAAGCATGAGGTATATTTAAACTGAATTATTAAAAAGTATATACTGTAAATTAAGAATGATTAAGCCCTTTAAAATAAATATTCCTGACAAAACACTGGTAGAAATTTATAATAAGGTGAAAAATTATCCATGGCACGAAATGCCTGGTGATGGTGGCTGGAAATATGGAAGCAACCTTGATTATATGAAGGAGATCTCAAGTTATTGGGTTAATGATTTTAATTGGAGAAAACACGAAGCAGAAATAAATAATTTTTCAAATTTTACAACTATTGTAGATGACATCGAAATGCACTTTATTCATGAAAAAGGCAGTGGTTCTAATCCAGCTCCATTACTTCTTATGCATGGATGGCCTGGATCAGTTGTAGAATTTTTACATATAATTGAAAAACTCGCACATCCTGAAAAATTTGGTGGAAATATAGAGGATGCATTTGATGTTATAGCACCATCTTTACCTGGATTTGGTTTTTCAGGTAGATCGTCTAAGCCAATAGGACCTAGAAAAATGGCAGTTATTTTAAATAAATTAATGACAGAAAACCTTAAGTATAAAAATTATATGGCACAAGGTGGAGATTGGGGAGCAACTATTGCTAATTGGATAGGCTACGATCATTCTAAAACCTGTAAAGCAATTCATATTAATTGTTTAACTATGCGTCACCCAGAAGGAACTAAAACTAAAGAGGAAGAAGAGTGGCAAAAAAGATTTGATAAAGATCAGGTCATGCAAGATGGTTATAGAACTCAACAAGCAACAAAACCACAAACTTTGAGCTATGCAATGATGGACAGTCCTGTCGGTGTTGCGGCTTGGATTATTGAAAAAATGTATTCTTGGTCAGATTTAAAAAATGGTAATATAGAAAGTGCCTATACAAAGGATACATTGTTAGCCAATATTATGGTTTATGTAGTTACAAAAACTTTCAATACAGCTTCTTGGATTTATTATGGAAGAAGAGAAGAGGGAGGACGTTTTTTTCCAAAAGATTTTCATAAGATAGAAATTCCAACTGCAGCTGCAATTTTTCCAGCTGAAATGTCTGAATGGCCACCTCGCTCCTACGTAAATAGAATCTTTAATATCACCCAATGGACGGAAATGCCAAGTGGGGGACATTTTGCTGCAATGGAAGAGCCAGAGTTACTAGTTCAAGACATTGTAAAATTTGCTAGAGCTATACGTTAACTAAAAGTTTTTTCTTGGATCTTTTAAAGTTTTAATTTTATTAAGTACACCTGTTAATTTCATAGTGATAAAAACCACATATACAAAAATAAATCCTAAAGCCATAGTTGATAAAACAGTATATATCGCTGTCAGATTTTCTAGTTTAAACCAACTTTCAACAGCTGAATTAGAATAATAAAGGAAATTCCAGAAAATAAAAAAAATAACTTCGTATACTATAATAATTTTAAATACTGGACGCATATCAGAAGCTTACTATAGTAGTTTTATCTTATTAAACTATTTAAATCTTCCAATATATTCTTTGTAATTTTAATCTTTTTTTTAAGATTATCCTTATATCTATTGTATTTACTTTGCCCCGGATAAAGAATTTCCTTAACACCTTTAATTTTAGGTAGTTTTTTTATTGTTTTAATATTATTTTTTATTCTCTTATTAAAAGAATTTCCCACAAATAAATTGGGTTTCATTACAAAAAATAAATGACCTATATTTTGAGGACCACTAAAATCCGTAAAAGGATCTTTAACTCGACCAGCATGATTACCGCCTGTTAACACACCACTTAAAATATCAACCATCCAAGCTAATCCAGAACCTCTAAATCCAGCAATAGGTAGCTGAACACCTTCCAATGCTTTTTTTGGATCTGTTGTTGGTTTGCCAAATTTATCTAACGCAACACCTTCAGGAATTTTTCCACCTTCTCTTGCGGCTACTCTAATTTTTCCTCTATTAATCATTGATATAGAGGTATCCAAAATAAAAGGAACCTTAGATCCTGTTGGAGTTCCAAAACAAATTGGATTTGTTCCAAATAAACTTTTTAATGCTCCATGAGGTGCAACAGCTGGGGGAGCATTAGTAAACACTAAAACCATTAATTTTTTTTTAACAGCTTGTTCAGCATAATAACCAGACAAACCATAGTGGCCACTATTTTTAACCGCAACTAAACCAATCCCAGTCTTTTTGGCATTACTTATAGCTATTTTAATAGCAATATCTGCCGCAACAAAACCAATGCTATTATTTGCATCAACATGAGCAATTGATTGAGAAATTTTTTTAATTTTAATTTTAGGTTTTGGATTAATTAATTTCTTAGATATTCGATCACAATACATTTTAAGTCTTGATAAACCATGAGAAGGGGCACCAACTAACTCAGCATTTATCAATGCCTCTGCACAAATTAGAGCATGTTCTTTGCTTAATTTATATTTTTTAAATATTTGTATGATTTTTTTTTTTAAGAAATTTTGTTTCACCTTAACCTTTTCCACGCCATGGAATAGTCTTGTCTATTATTTTTCTAATAGTTACATCAAATAAAAGACCCAGCATACCCATGACAAATATTGTTATCCAAATAACTTCATATTGCATATACTTTCTTGCAACATTCTCTACAAAACCAATGCCTGTAGTTCCAGCCAAGAATTCTGCGGCAACCAACGTTCCCCAACACATTCCAACAGCAACTCTTATTCCTGTCAAAATTTCTGGTAGAGAATTTGGAAATATAACATATCTTAATATTTGCCATCTTGATGCGCCCAAAGAATGAGATGCATGAATTTTAGATAATTGGGTTCCAGATGCCCCAGCTCTTGCTGAGATGATCATAATTGAAAAAGAAACCATAAATAATAAGAATACTTTTCCAACGTTATCAATTCCAAACACCGTAATAACAAGTGGTGCCCAAGCTAATGGTGGTACAGGTCTGTATAGCTCAACTATAGGATCAAAAAATCCTTTAGCAAATCTATTTAAGCCCATAAACAATCCTAGTGGTACCCCAAGTAAAATTCCTATAGTTAAACCCATAAATACTCTTAAAAAAGAATCCCATATATGACCATATGGAATAGGTATTTTGAAAAGTTTAAATTCACCAGTTACAACATTTAAAACTTTACTTTTAAAGTTTGGTGTAACTGTTCCGTCTTGATTATGAACTGGGTATTTACCTGGTACAGAATCTGCAATCCAATCTGGTAGCATAAAACCAACTATTTTACTAACATCCATCATCTCATACCAGATCATAGGAACATATTTAAATCCTACGCTTGGTCTTAAAAGATCCTTAAAAATTCTAAAAGTATCAGACGGTTTTGGCAGCCATCTACCTGGACCATCTTCTGAACAAGTAGGGCCACTTGAAAGTATTGTTCCACCAGGGAAAAATACCGCATCAATAAACTTTAAACTTCCTTGAGCTTCATTTTGAACAACATCAAATTCTACAATAGATTTTTCTATATTATCGAGTGCTTTAGGTGGAAAAATGCTTGCAAATTGAATTCTTCTAGCAAGTTTATCTATTTCTTTTGCTAGCTGTGTTTCAGCTTCTTTTTCTTCTGGTAATCCTTTTCTGTATGTTTTGATATCATCTCTTAGTCCTTCGACAGCTCTTTTGTATTCAGGATTATGATTTCTTAATGCAAAGAATTCATCACTTATTTCACTTAAAGTTTTTGCAGCTGCAGCAAACTTCAATCCAGAGGCAGTTTCAGCTAGAGTTGGAACCTCTTCACCAGTAAAGCCCCATCCTTTTTGCTTTTTCAACGCTTCTAGTCTCTTATTTTCTTCTTCAATACTTTTTATTGGAGGATAGCCAACTTTTTGAAAATCTTCAGTTAGCCAAGTAATTCTATTAGTTAAATCTCTTATTTTATTTCTAGTTTCAGTTTCTAAATATTTT
>CAJQSF010000001.1 GCA_905612495.1 uncultured Candidatus Pelagibacter sp. | reverse complement strand
AACATCCAACTATCACCTGATTATAAAAAGAAAAAAGCCCAATTCATTATTAAAAATAATTTTACCAATAAGTCTGTTAATAAAAGTATAAAAAAAATTTTGAAAGATATTTTGTGAAATGAAAGAAGTTATATTAGATACTGAAACAACGGGACTATCGGTTAGAGAGGGCCATAGAATTGTAGAAATCGGGTGTATTGAGTTAGATGATTTAATTCCCACTCAAAATAGGTTCCATTGCTATCTTAATCCTGAAAGAAAAGTTTCTGAAAAAGCACTTGAGGTTCACGGCTATACAGACGAATTTTTATCTACCCAAAAAAAGTTTTTAGAAGTGGCAGATGAGTTTTTAAAATTTATAGAAAATAAAAGGTTAGTAATTCATAATGCTGAATTTGACTTATCCCACCTAAATAACGAATTAGCATTACTGGGCAAACAAAAATTGAATAGCGAAAATGTCATTGATACTCTTGCGCTAGCTAGAGATAAATTTCCTGGCTCACCAATAAGCCTTGATGCGTTGTGTAAAAGATATAGGGTAGATAACTCTAAGCGAACACAGCACACAGCTCTTATAGACTGTGATTTATTGGCGAGAGTTTATATTAATCTCTTAGATCAAAAAGAGCCTACACTAAATTTTAAAAATGAAGAAAATGAAAAAACAATAATTAACTTAAATCACACAAGTCAATATTATAAAAAAATTATTAAACCTACAGAAGAAGAGCTTAAACTACATAAGGAATATTTAAAAAGCTGCTTGAAAAAAAATTTTTTTAATTAGACCTTTTTTTGTATAGCTCAGTAAAGTCTATTTTTTTTTCAAGCCTTACTTCTGGAAAACCAGAATTATGAAGTAAATTCAAAAACGTTTTTTCTAAATTAGGATAAATTTTATTTTGAACATCGCATAGTATTATTTTTTCTAACTCTTTTTTATCTTTTACCTCCTCATCCACTTTAACAATCGAAGCGTAGACTATTTCAAAGTAAGATTTTTTTTCATTAGTCTCCCTGTCTTCAAATTTTAATGTTGTGTTGACTTCAATCATTTTATTTTTTAGAGCTTTTGAATTAATATCTATATTAAGATGATATTTTGAAATATTTTCTTTAACAAATATATAGCTTTGGACATCTGGTGTTTCAGAAGAAATATCTTTCACAAACTGTGCTAATATTTTAAAGTTTTCTGTCATTTTCATCCTCGATATCTTCAAACTCACCGTTAATAAAATCTTGTTTTTTATTATTTGTCTTTTGTTTAGTTGATACCTTTTTAAAAATCAATTTTCTTGTTGGCGGAAAAATAATTAACAAACCCAAAAAGTCTGTTGCAAATCCTGGCAAAATCAAAAGTAACGCTGCAAAAGCTAAGGCAGCACCTGAAATAATTTCATAAACTGGAAGTTCATTTTTGACAATTTGAGACATACCAGCCCTCAAAGTATTAAAACCTTCATAACGTGCGTAGATGATACCAAAAAAAGCAGTAATAAAAATAAGCAAAATAGTGTTAAAGGCGCCAATTTGAGAGCCCATTTTGATAAAAAGGTAAATCTCAATGACAGGAATTCCAATGAATAATAGTAAAAATATGTTCATTTGTCTCTATTCTAAATTGCTAGTTGTAATTAAGCAACATAGTAAATATTATTAATTTATGAATTATAGTTTTCAATATATAGATATTATTCTTTTAGCAATGATTGCCGGTTTTATTTTTCTTCGTCTACGAGGAATACTTGGTAAAAAAACTGGTTTTGAGGGAAAAATATCAACACAATTTGAAAAAGAATTTCAAAAAATAAAAGCAAATCCAAACCCAAAACCAATCAATGAAAACTTTGATGAAGAAGCAAAGAAAGACTTTTTAAAAGGTGCGAGAATCGCTTATGAAACAATTATTACAGATTTTAGTGATGGTGATAATAAATTGATAGCTAGTAAACCACTTTTGAGTAAAAAAATTCACGATCAATTTAAAGAGGCTCTTTTAGATAGAGAAAACAAGGGTCATTTCGCTGAAATAACTTTCATAGGGATTAAGTCTGCAGTAGTTAAAACCCATAAAAAAATAGAAGAAAGCTTAGAAGTTACAGTAGATTTTGTTAGTGAAATTATAACTTGCATAAAAGATAAAAATAAAAAAATAATTTCAGGAGACGGTGAAAAAATTAAAACAGTTTATGATACATGGATTTTCTCAAAAAATATAAAATCTGCCAATCCTAACTGGTTGTTAATTGATACTATTACCTAATTGTTTAAGAAAATCACAGATAAAGATAAAAAAGACTGGGAAAATTTTCTAAATGATAAAAAAAAAATTCCTAATGAAAATTTTGTAAAAAAAGAAGATACAAAATTTGAAAAAACTTTAGAAATTATAGGCAAAGATAAAAAAGACTGGGAAAATTTTTTAAGAAATAAAGAGAAGATTCCCAATAAAGATTTTATTAATAAGAAAAATAAAAGATATGAAAAAATAAAAAAGATAGATCTTCACGGCTACACAATTGAAGAAGCAAACAGAGTGGTAGATCAATTTATTCAAAGATGCTTTAATGAAAATGTCACTAAAATTATAGTAATTACAGGTAAAGGCCTTAGGTCTAAAAATGCTGAAAACCCCTATCTTTCAAAAGATTTAAGCATACTAAAATATTCAGTCCCTGAATTTATTGAAAATAATAAAAGTTTAACAAGTGTTATTATTGAAACTACAGATGCTAAGATTGAAGATGGTGGAAGTGGTGCTTTTTATATTTATCTTAAAAATAACAATAAATTTAAATAACTAATAAAATTTTGACAACTTGAAATTTTAAAGGATAAATTTAGACAAATCCGTATCTTTAACAAGTTCATCTAGATTTTTTTTAACGTATTTAGAATCAATTACAATTTTTTCACCAGCTCTATCTGTAGCTGTAAAACTAATATCATCTAAAATTCTTTCGATAATAGTGTGCAGTCTTCTTGCGCCAATATTTTCCACGGTATTGTTAACTTCTGAAGCCATATTGGCAATAGCATCAATACCATCATTAGAAAATTCTAGTTCAACATTTTCTGTTTTTAAAAGAGCAACATACTGTTTTATTAAACTATAATCTGGCTCTTTAAGAATTCTTTTAAAATCATCACTAGTTAAAGCTTCAAGCTCAACTCTAATTGGAAGTCTACCTTGTAATTCTGGAAGCAGGTCTGAGGGTTTCGCAAGCTGGAAGGCACCTGATGCAATAAACAAGATATGATCAGTTTTAATTGTACCATATTTTGTACTCACAGTTGTTCCCTCAATTAAAGGAAGCAGATCTCTTTGTACTCCTTCTCTAGAAACATCTCCACCAGATCTATCTGTTCTTCCTGAAATTTTGTCTATTTCATCTAAAAAAACTATTCCATTATTCTCTGTAGAATCTTTTGCTGATTTTATAATTTTATCTTCTTCTATTAACTTATCAGCCTCATCATTAATTAAAATTTCATGAGATTCTTTGACAGTCATCTTTTTCTTTTTCTGTTTATTCCCGACAGATTTTCCAAGCATCTCTCCAATATTTATCATTCCAATGTTTGCTCCAGGCATTCCAGGAATTTCAAAAGCAGCTTGAGAGCCACTATCATTTACTGCGATTTCAATTTCATTATCATCTAAATCACCATCTCTTAATCTTTTTCTAAAACTTTCTCTTGTAGCTAGACTAGCTTTATTTCCAACTACCGCATCTAAAACTTTTTCTTCAGCTAATTTTTGAGCCTTTGCATGAACTTCTTTTCTTTTCTTTACTTTTTCCATTGCAATCGCTATTTCAAGTAGATCCCTTATAATTTGCTCAACATCTCTTCCAACATACCCAACCTCAGTAAATCTTGTAGCTTCTACCTTTACAAAAGGAGCTTCAGCTAATTTTGATAGCCTCCTAGAAATTTCTGTTTTACCAACCCCTGTTGGTCCAATCATTAAAATATTTTTAGGTAAAACTTCATCTTTCATTTCACCTTTTAAAGCCTGTCTTCTCCATCTATTTCTTAAGGCAATAGCAACTGCTTTTTTAGCTTTATTTTGTCCAACGACGTATCTATCTAGTTCGGAAACTATTTCTCTAGGAGATAAAGAGCTAACCAAAGAGTTATCTTTCTTTTCAGTTTTTTCTTTTGGAAAAGGTGTAACGTTTGTATCTTTCATTAAATTTTTTCAATTTTAATATTATTATTAGTGAATACACAAATTTCAGAAGCAACTTGAATTGCTTTTCTTGCAACTTCTTCAGCACTCAAATCTGTATCTAATAAAACTTTAGCAGCAGCTAACGCATAATTTCCACCTGAGCCTATACCTATGACATCACCCTCTGGCTCTAAAACATCACCAGTTCCAGAAATTATAAAGCTATTTTCTTTATCACCAATAGCCATTAAAGCCTCTAGTCTTCTTAAATATTTGTCAGTCCTCCAGTCTTTTGCTAACTCGACAGCTGCTCTGGGAAGATTGCCAGCATGCTTTTCAAGTTTTGCTTCTAGTCTTTCAAATAAAGTTAATGCATCTGCGGTTGATCCAGCAAACCCAGCTATCACATTTCTTTTTTCAATTTTTCTAACTTTTGCTGCAGTGCTTTTTATAACAGTATTGCCCATACTAACCTGGCCGTCTCCTGCAACCACTACTTCATTGTTTTTTCTAATAAGTACTATTGTAGTCATAGATTATAAATGGATATTAATTTTTATTCTTCAAGTAGTAGATTGCAAATATTGATATAGTCAATTAATCCCTATATACATATTATATATTATGAGCAGAATTGGAAAAGTTTCCAGAAAAACAAAAGAAACCAGCATCAGCGTTGAAGTTAATATTGACGGCAAAGGTCAATATAAAATTGATACTGGAATAGGTTTTTTAGATCATATGCTTGAACAACTATCAAAGCATTCGCTTATTGATTTAAAAGTTAAAGCAAAAGGTGATACTCATATAGATCTTCACCACACAACAGAAGATACAGGAATTGCTATTGGTGAGGCTTTAAAGAAAGCTCTAAAAAATTTTGTAGGAATCAGAAGGTATGCTCATGCAATGATTCCAATGGATGAAACATTAACAAGGGTTGCAATCGATGTTTCAAATAGACCATATTTAATATGGAAAGTTAAATTGAAAGTAGAAAGGCTTGGAGAGATGGACACAGAGCTTTTTAAAGAATGGTTTCAAGCATTTTCTCAATCAGCAGGAATAACGTTGCACATGGAAAATATTTATGGAGACAACAGTCATCACATAATTGAGTCTTGTTTTAAAGCTTTAGCGAGGTCATTGAGAACAGCATTAGAGATAGATCCTAGAAACAAAAAGAGTATTCCATCAACTAAAGGCTCATTATAAGTTTAATGAATGTTACAATTGTTGATTATAATTCAGGAAACATCAGCTCTGTAATAAATTCCTTTAAGGAAGTTGCTAAAAATAAAGTTAATATTGAAGTAACTTCAGATTTAAATAAGATTAAATCAAGTGATAAGGTGGTTTTGCCAGGGCAGGGATCGTTTAAGAGCTGTGTTGATGCATTGAATAGCATAAACGGCTTAGTTGAGATACTCAATGAGTTTGCAGTCACTAACAAAAAACCTCTTCTTGGAATCTGTGTTGGTTTACAGATGTTTGCAGATATTGGTTATGAGGAAATTGAAACAAAGGGTCTTGGTTGGATTTCGGGAAAAGTATCAAAGATCGATAATCAAAATAATAAATTCAAACTTCCACACATTGGTTGGAATGAAATTAGTATTGTTAAAGAAAGCAAGATTTTTAAGGATATAAAAAATAAATCGCATATGTATTTTGTGCACAGCTACGAATTTATTCCAGAAGATAAAAGTGTAATTTCAGCAACAACAGATTATTCATCAAATATTGTTTGTTCCGTTGAAAAAGAAAATATTTTTGGAACACAATTTCATCCTGAAAAAAGTGATAAAATTGGATTACAAATAATAAAAAACTTTATAGATTTATAAAATGAAAATATTTCCAGCTATAGATATTAAAGATAAGAAATGTGTGAGACTAATCAAGGGTGACTTTAATAATAAAACTGAATATGAAATGCCACCAGTTGATCAAGCTGGTAAATAT
The DNA here is from genome assembly GCA_905612495.1 of uncultured Candidatus Pelagibacter sp. Classification (GTDB taxonomy): domain Bacteria; phylum Pseudomonadota; class Alphaproteobacteria; order Pelagibacterales; family Pelagibacteraceae; genus Pelagibacter. Next base: position 4,519 of record CAJQSF010000001.1, on the reverse strand, counting down.
AAAGATCATGGATTTAAAAATTTACATATTGTTGATTTAGATGGTGCCTTAACTGGAGAGACAGTTAACCTGGATATCATTAAAGAAATAGTTAATAAATTTGATTTAAAAATTGAAGTAGGTGGAGGCATTAGAACTATTGATAGCATTAAGAAATATGCTGATGCAGGAGTTGAGAAAGTTATTTTGGGAAGTGCTGCAATAAAAGATAAAAATTTTTTAAAAGAAGCTTGTGAAAAATTTCCAAATAAAATTGCATTGGGTTTAGATGCTAAGGATGGTTATTTATCGGTGTCAGGTTGGAAGAAAAATTCCAACCAATTGACTTTGGATTATCTAAAAGAAGTTAATAATTTTGGTGCAAGCAGGTTAATCTATACAGACATTAATCGAGATGGAATGAAGCAAAGTCCAAATTTTGAAGAAACAACAAAAGTTGCAGATATATCAAATTGTCCAGTTATTATTTCTGGTGGAGTTTCTTCAATTGAAGATATTAAAAAAGCAAAAGGTTTAAAAAATATTGAAGGAATAATAGTTGGTAAAGCTATATATGATGGTGATATTAAATTAGATGAATTAGTGAGAGAAATAAATGCTTAAAAATAGAATTATTCCCTGTCTAGATGTTAAAAATGGTAGAGTTGTTAAGGGAATTAATTTTGTAGACTTAAAAGATGCTGGTAATCCAGTTGAGCAAGCTAAAATTTATAGTGATGGTGGTGCTGACGAAATTTGTTTTTTAGACATTACTGCCTCTAATGAAAATAGAGATACAATTTATGATGTGGTTGAAAAAACTTCCAAAAAATGTTTTGTGCCTTTAACAGTTGGTGGAGGGGTTAGAGGCGTTGATGATATTAACAAATTATTAAATTGTGGAGCAGATAAAGTTTCAATTAACACTGCAGCAGTTCAAAATCCTGAAGTGATAATTGAAAGTTCAAAAAAATTTGGATCACAGTGCATTGTGGTTGCAATAGATGCTAAAAAAAATGGTAATAGATGGGAGGTTTTTACCCATGGAGGGAGGAATAATACAAGTCTAGATGCAATTGAATTTGCAAATAAAATGGAGGATAGTGGAGCAGGAGAATTACTAGTTACATCAATAGATAGAGACGGCACGCAAATTGGTTATGATAATGACCTAATATTAAAAATATCTTCGACTGTTAATATACCTGTGATTGCCTCAGGTGGAGTGGGTAGCTTGGATCATCTAGTAGATGGTATAAAATTAGGAAAAGCTAGTGCAGTATTAGCAGCTTCAATTTTCCATCATGGAACACACTCAATTCAAGAAGCAAAGCAATATTTGGATTCAAAAGGAATTCCTGTTAGAATTTAAGTATGTCAGTAAATCTAATAGATTTAGTAAAAATAATCAGAGATAGAAAAAATAAAGATAAAGATAAATCCTACACTTCATCACTATTATCAAGTGGGCTATCGAAGTGCATAGATAAGATGGAAGAAGAGTTTGGCGAGCTTAAAGAAGCTTTAAATCAGAAATCTAACATAGAACATGAAGCTGCTGATACAATTTATCATATATTAGTTACTCTGGAGGCAGCTGATATTAAATTTGAAGAAGTTTTAAAAGAATTAGAAAACAGAAAAAAACAGTCAGGCATAGACGAAAAAAATAATAGATAATGGGTTACGATAAAAATAATATTTTTGCAAAAATTTTGAGAAAAGAAATCCCTTGTAAAAAGATTTTTGAAAACGATTATGTTTTTTCTTTTCATGATATTAATCCTAAAAAAAAAATTCATGCATTAGTGATACCAAAAGGTGACTATATTAACTTAGATGACTTTAATAATAGAGCTTCGGATCAAGAGATAGTTGCATTAAGCAAGGCAATTACAGAAGTTTCAAATATATTGGGAATATCAACTGATACTGGAAAAGGGTATAGAGTTCTTACAAATTTAGACGATCATGGGGGTCAAGAGGTTCCACATTTACATTTTCATTTGTTTGGAGGGGAAAAAATTGGAAAAATGGTTGAGTGAAAGAAAAAATCTTTAGAAATTACTTAGAGCTAAAATCTTTTAAAAATTTTAAAGAAGTTAAAAAATTTTCAGACGAATATTCTGTAGTATTAGCTGACCCAAAAGACTTCCAGTTAAATAAATTTTTTTATAAGAACATAGGTAAAAATTGCCAATGGATTGATAGACTGGTTTGGACAGACTTAAATTGGACTAAGTATGTTTCTGATGAAAAACTTTTTACTTACATTCTTAAATATAAAGATGAAATTGCAGGCTATTTTGAGCTATTATTTAACAAAGATACAAAAGAGGCAGAAATTGCTTATTTTGGTATTTTAGAGGAATATTTTGGAAGAAAATTAGGTGGATATTTACTAAGTGAAGCAATTAAATTTTCATTTAAATTAGGCTGCACAAGAGTGTGGGTTCACACCTGTTCTTTGGATCACAAACATGCATTATATAATTATCTATCAAGAGGTATGAAAATTTTTAAGTCTGAAACTTTAATTAAATAAAAGCCGAATTATTTTTTTGGTAAGATAAAAATTTTATTATTTATATTTTGATTTATTTTAACAGATGAAATGAATGTAACAGCTAAGTTTTGATAGATATCTTCAGTTTGCCATCCAATTAAAGATAAATTTTTCTTATCAAAAAAAATGTTAATTTCATTATTATTATTCATAATTTTGAAATTTATATATTTATTATCAATTTCTCTAGGTTCTAGGATGTTTATTTTTGACATTAAGTATTCTTTATCTAGTAAGAACAACAGAGGAGTTTTGCTAAGTGGATAAAGATAATAGCTACCTTTATTTGCACTTTTTATTACTAAAGATTTTCCATTAGAGACAATAATTTTTTTGTTATGATTATCATACTCACACCAAATCTTCTTAGGGTATTTTATAATACACTTTCCATTCTCATTTTTATTGTTAATAGTTTGAGCAAAATTAAAACTTAAATTATTGGTAAGTTGCATTTGAGAAATTATCTTTTCTTTTGTAGAAGAAAAAGCGGTGTTGAAAAAATTCAATATGAAAAAAATTATTAGAGTTCTAAACATTATAGAACATCTCTTTTGCCAACATGGTTTGCTTTGCTTACAATTCCGTCAGCCTCCATCATGTCAATAATTCTTGCAGCCCTATTATAACCTATCTGCAATTTTCTTTGTAAAAAAGAAGTTGAGGCTTTCCCCTCAGATCTAATAATATCTAATGCGGCTTGATATAGTTCATCTTTTTCACTAGAGCTTGATATGTTTTTACCAATTTCTTTTTCATCTGCAAAACTTAATATCTCATCTATATAATCCGGTTCTGCTTGACTTCTTAAATAGTTATTAACTTTTTCAATTTCGTTGTCTGAAACAAAAGGAGCATGAATTCTAACTATACGATTAGCAGATGACATGTAAAGCATATCACCCTTACCTAACAACTGTTCCGCACCTTGCTCCCCTAAAATTGTTCTACTGTCTATCTTGGAGGTTACTTGAAAGGATATCCTTGTTGGAAAATTTGCCTTGATAGTTCCTGTAATAACGTCGACACTAGGTCTTTGGGTGGCCATTATAATATGAATACCAGCAGCTCTTGCCATCTGAGAAAGTTTTTGAATATAGTTTTCTATTTCTTTTCCAGCAACAAGCATCAAGTCAGACATTTCATCAACCACAACAACTATATAGGGCATAGCCAAAGCATGTTTTGTATTATAGCTATCAATGTTACGAACACCTTCTTTAGTCATAAGCATGTATCGATTTTCCATTTCTTTAACAACCCAACCTAATACAGAGGCAGCCTTTTTAGCTTCGGTAATAACGGGGCAAAGTAAGTGAGGTATGCCCTCATAAGCCGATAGTTCTAACATTTTAGGATCGATTAAAATAAACTTACATTTAGCGGGTGTATGCCTGTAAAGAAGAGAAAGAATAATAGTATTGATGCAAACAGATTTTCCTGATCCAGTGGTTCCAGCAATCAATAAATGAGGCATAGAAGCTAAATCTCCAACAACAGGAACGCCAGAAATATTTTTACCAAGAGCTATTGGCAGTCGAATATTTTTTTTTGCAAAATCACTATTTGAAAGAATTTCACTAAGGTAAACATTCTCACGAGTTGAGTTAGGTAATTCAATACCGATTGTGCTCCTTCCGGGGATTGTAGCAATTCTTGCCGATTCAGAGCTAGTGTTTCTGGCAATATCGTCTGAAAGGTTAATAATTTTTGATACCTTAACGCCAGCGGCTGGTTCAAATTCATTTAAAGTTACCACAGGTCCATGACTAACTTTTTTTATATCACCACTAACACCAAAATCTAATAGAATTTTTTCTAAAAATTCACTGTCAATATAATCATCTTCTCTTAGTTTTCCTTCATTTTTTTGCGTTGGGATTTTTAACAAATCAATAGAAGGTAATTTAAATCTTATATTTTTTTTATCAATTTTATTTTCATTTTTTATAAAAGGTAAATCTTCTTGAATTA